>JBKDZQ010000737.1:0-2761 GCA_047971325.1 Parahaliea sp. | reverse complement strand
ATACGCCGCAGCAGCGTCGCCAGCAGGTGCGCGTCCTGCGTGCCTGGCTCCAGGTCGGGCCGATCGATTAACCGGCAAACATCATGCCAGGCATTCGCCACTTCGAAGGGATGCTGCCTCGCGGTTTCCGCGCGCAGAGCGTCGATGCGCAGTCGGTCGAAGGAGCTCAGGCGGCCCAGCGATTGGGCGTACACACCCTCCCCCCCGGGGTAGTGAACCAGGATGCGCCTGGCGGACTCGCCGACGAAGCTGTCTCCCAGTGTTTCCCGGTGACGCAATAGAAAGCGCAGCACCTTGGCGGGCTCGGGCGCGTCACCCAGCTGCGCCAGTTCATGCGCCGCGGCCAGCTGTTGTTCAGGGATGCCTCTGAGCGCGGCGGACAGGTGGCGCTCCGCCTTGGCCATGCGCCCGAACTGCTGTAGATACTCTGCGGCCGGCATGAGGCCGGCCCTGATCGCCCTGGCCAGGGTGTGGAAGGGCGACGAGGCCGCCACGCGGGACAGCAGGGCGTGAGCGGTATCCGGTTCTGTCTCGCACAGGAGCAGCACTTTGAGCAACTGGCGAAAATCCCGAAATGGCGAGCGAAAGGGAAGGGCCCGCAATGCCTGCTGCGGGGCCTCGTCACGCCGCTGGCAGTAGGCCTCCAGAGCCGCCAGGGCAATGGGGTAATCGCGGCGCACTGGATCGTCCTCCGGAAACAGGTCCAGCAGGGCGCTATGCCCGGCAAGGGCTTGTGCAGCGCAGAGTTCTCTCACTCGGGGCAGATGCCCGGCCTCGTGCAGATAGGGTAGATGCTCGCGAATCAGCTGGCGCGCCGCGTCGACCTGCGCATCCTGGAACAGCAGCGCAAGAAGAACCGGTTCCGCCGGGCTCCGGTTACAGTTTTCGGCCCGGTTGCGCCACATAACGATGGCTTCCTTGATCATCCCCTTTGCCGCCAGAGCGTGGGCGCGACCCGCATAGGCTTCGGCCAGGGCGTCCAACCAGTCGTCCCGTCGTTCATCTTTGAGCAATGCCTTGAAGGCGGCGATGGCTTCCCGGTACTTCCCGGCCCCCAGCAATTCCCGGGCCTTGATTATGCGCTGTTCCTGCGTCAGCTCTGGAGAGGGTTTTCCACGCCGCGACCTTGGCTTGCGGGATTTCTTTCGTTTGCCGCTCATGGGAAACTACCGTCTATGGGTCAGGGGCCAGCGCCTGATATGCGGTCCCGCTTCGGGTGGACATCAAGAGCATGTTGCTTCGCGCTGGATGGCAGGGTAGCCAAGGAGTAGTTTAAACAATATCGCGACGAGCGGGAAGACGCTGTGAATGACGCACGTCGGGAGGGTATTGCCGCCTGGTGGCAAAGGGGCGGTTGGTGGGCTCCCATGGCCAGGCGGCGTAGCGAAATTCACAAATTTCGCAAGTACCGTGCAGACAATGGCGCCTGAGCGCCGCTGGCCGAGCCGGCGGCGGATAGGAGGATTGCAACCAGGCGGGATAGCCTTGAAGAGCGTCTTTGGCCGGATGCTTACTTCGTACCTGGGCTACGTCAGCCCCAGCGAGTACGACTCAACAATGGTTGAGATGAGGAAAGCCGCTTAATTTTACTGTGTTATAAATTAAGTCTTCCCCTTCCTCGCCCGCAACAGGGGCATAATCGCAGTGTTCTGGCTATCGCACGGGCCAGTCGCAACCGGCACGTGGCAATGGACACGGGGTTATGGCGCTGCATCGGACCGAGCCCCCCGAGGGCGGAAGCCTTCGGGTAGGGCAGGTTCCTTGAATCGGGCAGTGTTTTTTTTTCTGCCGCTGAGCCGTTCCAGTATCAAAAACCCGTAGGCGGCAATACACAGACTCGCGTGGTGATGAAACCCTCGCCAGTTGCGACCCTCATAGTGTCCCAGGCCCAGTTCCTGCTTCAATTCCTATAGTCACGCTCAATGCGCCAGCGGCCCATGACCGTGTCCACCATGGCCTCCCAGGCCATACGCGCTGGCAGGTTGCTGAACCAGTAATGCGCCGGCTCCCCGGCACCTTCTGCCCACTCGATGATCAGCCATTCCTCATCGCGCGGCTGATTCCGGTGGGCGGCGCGAACGCGCACACGGGCAAAGCGCGAGCGCAGGGCCCCCGCCGTTCCCTGACGCCAGGTGACCTGCTGCCAGGCCTGCCCCGGCAAGGCGCGAGCGACATCGGCCACCGCGATGGGCTGGTGTGTGTCATCACGCCGCAGTCGCCGCTGCCTGCCCGTGGTCGAGGCGGGCGCCGGGAGCGGTTGATGCGCTCCCCACCAGACCGTGGTGTCGGAGCACACCGCCACCGCATACTGCAAGCCATGAGTGGCCAGGCGTTCCCGCCACGCCGTTTCATTGCCGTAGGCCGCATCCGCCAGAACCACACCCCGCGGATGGCCGGCGGCCAGCGCGCCTTCTATCTGCGCCATGGCCAGGGCCGGTTTGGTCCTGAACCCCACATCCTCCGGCACACCGGCCTTGTCGAGGCGCGCCGGATCGTCAGCCCACTCCTGCGGCAGGTACAGCTGGTAAGCGACGGGCAAACTACCGCGCTCACTGGCGATCGACAGCGACACCGCCACCCGGCAATTATCGCGCTTGCCCGTTTGCCCACAGTACTGGCGCGCCACACCGACCGAGTGCTTGCCCTGTTTCGGAAAGCCGGTGTCATCGACGATCCAGTGCACCGCTTCCTCTGCCCGTAGCAGCTTTGGCAGCACCCGCCCGGCCACCGCGGACAGCATCGCTTCATCACTCCACGGTGC
>JBKDZQ010000736.1:0-6918 GCA_047971325.1 Parahaliea sp. | reverse complement strand
TTGACGCAATTTTGAGGCGAATAGTGGTTCTATTTAACGAGAAATTGCGTCAAAAAGGGCCAAATCCGGCTTTGCCGCAGCAGAACAGTCTTAAGTCCGACAGGCTCCTAGGACAAGGATTTCGCATGCGAGGTCCGCGCATGAGCTCACACTCCACCAGCGTCGTTGTGGCACGATGACATCACTTGCCAAAACCCCGCTGGCAGAACAATGACCCGCGTACGATTCGATACGGAGACTCTCTCCGAGGCCATGAGCCAGTGGCGCACCAAGCGACGTCTGGCACAGGAAATGCAGTCGCTGTTTCCCCATAAATACACCAATGCGGAAACACCCTATCGGGCGCTGCGGCGAGCGGAAACCGGTGAATTCGTCGATCTCGGCACCGCACGCTGCATCGCTACCGCCCTGAAAACCCCACTGGACAGCCTGCTTGAAACCCCGCTATCCGGAGCAGTGAAACAGCCGGAATCACCGCCACCGGCGCCCGCCAGTGCCGGCGCAACAGGTACCCCCGTTGCCGCTCAGGTACCGGCCGGCATGCCGCGGCACAGGCGATGGTTGCCCCTGACCGCGCTGCTGGTGATGCTGTTCACCGTTGCCGGACTCGCTTTGCTGCTGCTGATCACCGCCGACCTCTCCCATGCCTCAATGAAAGGCGCAGGCACCAAAGAGCTGAATAACATCGCCTCCACACCATCCCGGCGGATTGGTCTGCTGTCCGAAGGCGCCGTGGAAGCGCCCCTCGAGGAACTGGAACAAAAGTTCGCCGACCACCTGCCCAAAACAGGGCTAAACACGGTGGCCGGTATTGAACGCTTGCCACAGGAAAGCGTGTTGCAGCTTCCAGCGCGCTTCGACGCAGACGGCGTGGCCCAGTTGGTCGCGCGCGACCGGGGCCGTTATCTGGAAGTGGCCTTGTTCTACGCCACCCACTCCAGCCTCAATCACCTATGGACCGAGGCTCTGCCCCGCAACGAGCTGCCAACAGCCCTGGATGCCCTGGCGCAACACCTGGCGAATGCCCTGGCCGGGCATCTGGGCCTGCACAGAATTCCGGGCGACACCAGGCTCGGCTCTGCCCAGCCCCGGGCCTTTGACGCCTACCTTCGCGCACGCATACTGCTGGATGGCTCCGAAGCCAGCTCCCTGGCCACACTGAGCCGTGTCAGCAGCCTGCTGCAATCGGCATTGCAGCGCGATCCACAACTATCACTTGCCCAAGCAGCCCAGTGCATCTCACTCGCCTCCCTGTTCTGGGTAAACGATCACCGCCCCTATCTCCGCGATGCCCACGACGCCTGCGAGCGGGCCGCCGCCCTGGCGCCCGACCACCCCTATGTCGCCGCCGCGCAGGGAGTGCTTGACACCCGGGACGGTCGCGCCGAATCAGCTATCGCCCGGCTGACAGCGGCCCTGCAGCAACACACCGGTAACACCGCGCTGCATCTGGCGCTGGCCCAGGCTCAGTTCGCGCGCTTCGAACGCGCTGGCGACGACGCAGCACTGGAACGCGCCATCGTGCAAATGGATATCGCCATCAGTCTCGAGCCCGACTACTGGTCACCCCACTTCTGGCACGGCACCTACGCCTACTACCAGCGGGACTTTCCCACCGCCCTGGCCTCGCTGCAACGGGCGGTGAAGCTACACCCCGCCGCCATCACCCTTACCAATCTCGGCACCATCGCCCTGTGCCGCGACAACCTGACGCTGGCCCAGCGCTCCTTCGAGGACATCGAGCGTCGCTTTCCCGCCAACCACCTCGGACCGGAGACCCTGGCCGCCATTTACCACTTCAGTGGCGATTACGCGCGGGAAGTCGCCTACCGGGAAAAAGGACTGCGCCTGATGGGCGATGCCGCATCGCCTGATATTTTCCAGGTGTACGGCGCCCTCGGCGACGCCTACCGATTGCTGGGCGATGACCAACAAGCCCTGGACAACTACCGCCGGGCGCTAAGCATTATCCAGCGGGACAGTTCTCGACAGATCGCACGCACACAGGACGGTGTGGCCCTCGCGCTGTATCGGCTGCGTATCGCCGCGCTGGAGCACAGCCCATCCTCATCGGATGCCGCAAAGGAAGCGGCCGCCGAACAGCTGGACAGAACGACCGTCGAAGGGACTCAAACAGCGCCGGAACACGTGTGGACGGCGGTTCTGGCAGGCCTGCTCGACCGCCCCGACCTCGCCGACAGACACTGGGCAGCGGCCATCGCAAGCTGCCCGGTCTATCGCCGACACCCTGACAACCCGCTGGACAGCAGACAACAATAATCTAACCAATTGAAAAATAAAAATAATTACAACACCTGACAGCTGTCAGACAAGTCTGTCCGACATGTCATCTAGCCACAACCAACCTCCCTTGACACGCTTGCGGCACTTCATCGGCAATTCAGGGATTCAGTATCATGCTTCAGCTACTACGCACAATCGGCTTGCTTCTCATTGCTGGCAGCATTGCGCTGTCGAGCGCCTGTGGCGGCGGCTCCTCCGGCGGGGGTGACAGTACCTCCGAAACCCCGCAGTCGCAGCCCGAACCGGAACCAGAACAAGAACCAGAACCAGAACCAGAGACACCGGCCACCAGCCGCATCACCCGCGTCGATCATGACCTGGACAACGATGGGACCGTGGACGGGGTGGAAAGCGTTAGCTACGACAGTAACGGCAACCTGGCCAGTATCCACTATGTCTACACTGGCGACAGTTCCGCCGACCGAACCGATGGCGTCAGCCGCCTGCTGTTCGAGGACAGCGAACGGCGCCTCAGCTATGCCTACGACAGCAGTGGCCAGTTGGTACAGGAGGTCGACGAGCGGCCCGGTACCAGCGGCGGAGTCGCCCGCATCGTACTGGATCTCCAGTGGGATAGCGACGGATTGGTCAGCGGCAATGTCTGGGAGTATTTCAACGGCGATGGCGCCCTGCTATCCCGCAACACCGCCAGCGTTAGCTACCAAGGGAGCCTGGTGAGCGGCTGGACCGACTCTCAGGAAAGCGTCGCTCCACTGGCTGGCGCCAGCACTGGCGAAGGCCGGGTGAGCTACGACAGCAACCAGCAACCCACCGGCATGTCCTACGAAAATAGCTCCTCGACTTTCAGCAAGGCCCTGACCTGGAGCCAAGGTCGTACGGAACGCGTAATTACCACGACACCCAGTGCCACAGAACAGATGGACTACCGCTTTTCCGCCGATGGACAGCGTCTGGTCGAACGCACCATCACCCGGGACGGCAACACAGAACGCTACGATTTCCTCTACGATAACGACACTCGCCTGACCGAGGTACGAATCGACCGGGACAACGATGGCGAGGTGGACATTGTTCAGAGGGCCACCTGGGAAGACGGCGCCTGCCGCGACGCGTTACTGTGGGCCGGTCTTGCCGTCGAAGTGCCCATGCTGACCAGCGCCGCCAGCCCCTACGTGAACGGCACCGGCTATACACTCATTGACTACTGCCAGAGCAATGGTCACCTTCGCGACTAGGCGAGGAAGCTGTTGGTCAGTGGGAGTACTCGTCATGGCAGTGTTGCCCGACGCGCCGAGCCAGGACCGCATGTTCCCTGTGGTGTGGGGGCGCGGTCAGTATTCGAACTCGGCAAAGGCCAGCAGCTCGCCACCGCGCTGGCGCAGCTCCACCCGCCATTGGCCGCGCATGGTCGCGGTAATGAGTTTGCTGGCGTGGATGCGATAGCGGTCCGAACCGATCCCCATGCGCACGCCCGCCATCTGCTTGCCATCCAGCAACCAGACGAACTGCACAAACGCCCCGGCCATCTGCCGCACATCGGCAAAGGCATAGACGCGCACCGCACCCTTGTCGTCCGGGCGAAGGGTGGCCAAGTCACCGACCGGCTCAAGCCCCTGCATGCCCGCGGCCAAACTAAAGCGCGCGATGTGCTTCGAGATTTGCTGCTGGCTTGCGGGCCGCGGTGACGAAACCTCCTGCGAGCTGGCCTGGTCCGGTTTTGCGCCCTGGAGTACCGGGGCTGTCGCCACCGTCGTGGCGGCAGAGGAGGACGCTGCCTCGACCACCGCTTCGGTCACCGCCGGGACGGCATCGGCTAACTGTTCCGGCGGTGCCGCCACCTCCGCCGCCTCGGTTGTCACCTCAGCGGTCGCAGGTGCCAAGTCCCCTCCAGTCTCCGCGCCATGACCGGGTACAGCGACCAGGGCCACAGCGGGCGCATCGACGGTATCACCGGCGGCTCGCTGCGCCACATCCACATCCAGCTGGGCGGGCGCGAATAGGGCCGGCCGGGGTGCTTGTCCAGGGGTCGTGGCCGGCGCCTCCCCGTCCGCCAGCAACCTCACCAAGAGCCCTGTCACAACGACCAGCACCAGTGCCGCCACGGCGATACGGTCCCAGCGATAGCCCTGGTATTGCGGTGCACGCGCCGCCGCGTCAGTGGCCTGGGTGTCATTCAAACGGGGAAGCTGGACACGCACAGTCAGCTTGTTACTGGAATCGGTCATAGGCAATTGCAGTCAATCTCGAAGATGGCCGGTCCGATCTCGCCGGGGCCGGATACGCTGGCGCGGCCATTTTATAGAAAGATCCCTGCGGCCGATACCGACGGTGAACCATCGTTGCCACAGAAAGCTGCTGGAGGCAGCAACCGGCGCCAGCCGCCCCGCCAGCGAGTCCCCCAGTTGAGCGACAGCCCCTCCATGACTACACTGGAAACCCCTTACCGCCTCTCCACAGGGAAGTGCGCATGACCCCATTGACCAAACTGTCCGTCCTGCTGCTGATCGTCGGACTGCTCAGCGGCTGCGGCTACAACCGCCTCACCGCCGGTGACGAAACCATCAAGGCCAGCTGGGCCGAGGTGCTCAACCAGTACCAGCGCCGGGCCGACCTGATTCCCAACCTGGTGCGTACGGTGGAAGCCTTTGCCAAACAGGAGCGGGAGGTGCTGACCCAGGTCACCGAGGCCCGCGCCAAAGTGGGCACCCTCCAGGCCACCCCGGAGCTGATCAACGACCCGGCGGCCTTCCAGCAGTTCCAGCAGGCCCAGGGCCAGTTGAGCAGCGCCCTGTCGCGGCTGCTGGTGACCGTGGAGCGCTACCCCGAACTCAAGTCCGACGCCAACTTCCGCGACCTGCAGGCGCAGCTGGAAGGCACCGAAAACCGCATCACCGTGGCCCGCAACCGCTATATCGACGCAGTGCGCGAGTACAACACCCGCGCCCGCTCCTTCCCCACCAACCTTACCGCGATGATCTTCGGTTTCGAGGTCAAGCCCTCCTTTACGGTGGAGAACGAGGCCGAGATCTCCCGGCCGCCCGAGGTGAATTTCGGCAGCAATGACTGACTCCCGGCCCTCGCGCCACTGGCCCTGGCCGCTCGCCCTCGGCCTGCTGCTGGCGGTGCTGCTGGCGGCGGCACAGGCCCAGCCACTGGCGGAAGTGCCGCGACTGAGCTCCCGGGTCACCGACCAGACCGCCACCCTGTCACCGGAGCAGCGCAGCACCCTTGAAAACCGGCTGGCGCAACTGGAACGGGAGACCGGCAGCCAGGTCGCCGTGCTGATTGTCGACAGCACCCAGCCGGAAGACATCGCCGCCTACGGCATCCGGGTGGTGGAGGCCTGGCAGCTCGGGCGGGAAAAATTCGACGATGGGGCGCTGTTCCTGGTGGCCAGGGCCGACCGGCGCATGCGCATCGACGTGGGCTACGGGCTGGAGGGCGCCATTCCCGATGCCACCGCCCGGCGCATCATCGACGACATAGTCGCGCCCCGCTTTCGCGCCGGCGATTTCTACCAGGGCATTGCCGATGGCACTGCCGCCATTGACAAGCTGGTGCGCGGGGAACAACTGCCACCACCCGGCACCCGGGACAGCCGCCAGCGCTCCGTCGACCTCGGCGCCCTGATCCCCATGCTGCTGATCGCCAGCGTGGCCGCCGGCGGCCTGCTGCGAACCCTGTTCGGCCGCCTCGGCGGCAGCCTCGGCGTCGGCGCCGTGTGCGGCGCCCTCACCTGGTCCATGGTCGGTATTGCGGGCATGGCGGTGATGCTCGGCGTGTTCGGCTTCTTCCTGTCCATGGCCATGGGCGGGCGCCGCAACTGGTCCGACGGCGGTGGATTTGGCGGCGGCTTTGGTTCCGACGGCTTTGGCGGCGGCCGTCATCGCGGTGGCTTTGGTGGCGGGGGCTTCGGTGGCGGCGGTTTTGGCGGCGGCGGTGGCGGCTTTGGCGGCGGCGGCGCCTCGGGAGGATGGTAGTGATGGCGCGTCTATTGGCAAACCTGCTGACCACGCGCTGGTCGCTGCGCCGCGCCTTCCCCGCACGGACGCTGGCGACCATCGAGCGGGCCATCGCCGCCTCCGAGGCCGGCCACGGCGCCGAGCTGCGCTTTGCCGTGGAAACCGCCCTGGGCCCCGGTGCCGTGCTCCGCGGCATCACGCCCCGGGAACGCGCGGTGGAAGCCTTCTCCAACCTCCATGTCTGGGACACCACGGCCAACAACGGGGTGCTGATCTACCTGCTGCTGGCGGAACGGGACATCGAAATCGTCGCCGACCGCGGCTACAACGGCAAGGTCAGCAACGCCCAGTGGCAGGCGGTGTGCAGCGCCATGGAGGCGGCCTTTCGCCAGGGCGACTACGAGCAGGGGGCGCTGGCGGGCATTGCCGCCGTAGGCACCCTGCTGCGCGAGCACTTTCCGCCGCACGCCGGCGATGGCAACGAGCTGCCGGACAAACCGGCCATTCTCTAATGTAGTGCCTCGAATAGATTGTGTTTATAAGTGCAGGCTATTCGAGGCACTACACTAGCACAGAAACCTGTTAATTACGAAACATAATGGCGAGCCATCTTGACATCCGCGTCCTGACGAGTGAACGTCCACTCGATGCCACGCTGTTCGGCATTGCGTCGTTGTTGCCATGCATTGAC
>JBKDZQ010000735.1:0-2965 GCA_047971325.1 Parahaliea sp. | reverse complement strand
GCCCATCTGGCTGAACACTCGAGCCACCTGATATATTCCCTCCAGCGTCAGCACTTCGCTGCGGGGCAGGAACTCCATGTCCTCGGCCATGCAGTACACGCAGCGAAAGTCACAGCGGTCGGTGACCGACAGGCGCAGGTACTCCACCCGCCGCGCGAAGCGGTCGGTCAGGGTGTCGGGAAAGATCGGCGTGGTATCGCTCATGGTGCCGTCCATTTTACCGCTTTCGGGGCCGACTCTCTAGCGCGGCGCCGGGGCCCGGTTGACGGGCGATCCGGGGCAGTGATGCCTCCGCCGGGGGTTTACAGCGCCGGACGGCTGGGACAGGATAAGCCGCGCCAATCACCTGAGTATTCAACAATGACCAGACAGAGTGCCGGCGGGGACGGGCCGCGGGTGGCGTCGTCACCCGAATAATGATGACGGTAGCGCAGTGGCGCGGGCTGATGCTGCCGGCCGGCCCGCTGGCGGGTGCCCTGCTGGCGCTGGCCCTGACACGCCTGGGCTACAGTGTCGACATGGCGATCGTCGCGCTGGTGGCCCTGTGGTGTGTGCTGTGGTGGGTGTTCGAACCCGTGCCCATCCCGGTTACCTCCCTGCTGCCCTTGGCCCTGCTGCCGCTGCTGGGGGTGCTGACCCCGGCCGAGGTGGGGCAGGCCTATGGTTCGCCGATGATCCTGCTGTTGCTGGGCGGTTTTTTGCTGTCCAAGGCCATGGAGCATTCCGGTGCCCACCGGCGCATCGCCCTGGGCATGGTGCGCCTGTTCGGTGCCAGCAGCGGGCGGCGTCTGGTGCTGGCCTTTATGGTGGCCGCCGCCAGCCTGAGCATGTGGATATCCAACACCGCCACCACCTTAATGCTGCTGCCGGTGGCGCTGGCGGTGCTGGATGGGGTCGAGGATCGCGAGCGCCTGGCGGTGCCGCTGTTGCTCGGCGTTGCCTACGCCGCCAGCGTGGGGGGCATTGGCACCCCGATCGGCACGCCCCCCAACCTGATCTTCATCCAGGCCTACGCCGAGGTCAGTGGCACCGCGGTGACTTTCAGTGAGTGGATGGGCTGGGGCGTCCCGGTAGTGTTGTTGATGGTGCCGTTGATGGCACTGGTGCTCACCCGCGACATTGGCCACCGGCTGAAGGTGAGCCTGCCCCCGGTCGGGGCCTGGCGCACGGAGGAAAAACGGGTGCTGTGGGTGTTCGGCCTCACCGCGCTGGCGTGGATGACCCGTGCCGAGCCCTTTGGCGGCTGGCAGGCCTGGCTCGGCCTGCCCACGGCCAACGATGCCTCGGTAGCGATGCTGGCGGTGGTGCTGCTGTTTCTGATTCCCAGCGGTAGGGGTGAGGGCGAGCGGCTGCTCACCTGGGAGCGTGCCAGCACTATCCCCTGGGGGGTGCTGCTGTTGTTTTCCGGTGGTATCTGCCTGGCGCGGGGCTTCGTCGCCTCCGGTCTCAGTGACCAGATGGGGCAGTGGCTGGCGGGTATGCACGGTCTGTCGCCCTGGCTGCTGATCGTGCTGGTATGCGTGATCGTGACCTTCATGACCGAGGCCACCTCCAACACCGCCAGCGCCACCCTGCTGATGCCGGTGCTGGCCGCCGCGGCGATGGCGGCGGGAATCGAGCCGAAAATGCTGATGGTGCCGGCGGCCATGAGCGCCAGTTGCGCCTTCATGCTGCCAGTGGCCACCGCTCCCAACACGGTGGTTTACAGCAGCGGCCTGATCACCACCGCCCGCATGGCGCGCGAAGGCTTTTGGCTGAACCTGCTGGGCGTTGCAGTTATCAGTACTGTTTGTTATTTCTTGCTGGGCTGACGCATGCAGCGCGGGGTGGGCGAGGGCATCATTGCCAACATCGCCGGCCAGCTGGAGGAGGACAGGCCGGTCGGGAGCACAGGTCTACCGTCCGCTGCCGGTGTTCTGTGACGGCGACGGCCCTATTGCCGTCACCAGCTGAAAGCGGTGGCGGCAATCCGGTATGATGCTTCCTCGTTCAGGAGGAACCATGACCCTATCCCGCAATATCCTCGCGCTGGTACTGATGCTGGTGTCCATCGCCCTGCTTTATCCCGGAGTGACCCAGCCGGTGCTGACCCTGTCCGGCAGTATCGAAAAGACCGAGGTGGTCAATCTCGGTGTCAACCTGATGGCTGTCGACGAGCAGGGCCGGCAGACGCTGGCCATGTTCACCCGCTTCCTGGGCCTGGACCGGGTCGAAGGGCGCATTGTCATCTACGAAAGCACCCGTTCCATCTGGGCCACGGTGGATGAGCTGGCGCGCACTGGCAATCTGGCGGTGGCCCTGCTGATCGTGCTGTTCAGTCTGGTAATTCCTGTGTTCAAACTCTTGCTGCAGGCCGGTGCGCTGTTGCCGGCAGCGGGGGAGTTGCGCCGGCCGCTGCTGGTACTCAATGCCGCCCTCAGCAAGTGGTCCATGACCGATGTGTTCGTGATGGCCCTGTTGGTGGCCTACATGGCTGGCACTGCGTCTGGCCAGATGGGTGATTCCCTGCTCATGGAGGCACGGCTGGAATCGGGTTTCTGGTACTTTCTCGCCTACTGTCTGTTTTCAATCGGTGCGTCCGCCCTGGTGCGCCGGGAGTTTGATCGTGTCTAGAGTATTGCGAAATTTCCTGCTGGTCACCCTGCTGCTGGTGGCGGTGCTGGTGATCGCTGGCCTGCGCCCCGGCCAGCCCATCGAGGTGGCGGTCAGCACAATGGTGGACGTGCCTCACACCCGGGCCTGGCAGTTGCTGCGTGACCTGTCGGCGCCCCACCGCTATGTGCCGGGGCTCAGTGCCACCGAGTTCATCACTGCCGAGCACGAGGGGGTGGGGGCTTCCCGCAAGGTTTACCAGCGCGGCAGCGACTATCTGCAGGAGACGGTGATCGCCTGGGATGAGGGACACGGCTTTGTGCTGCGCCTGCACCGGGGCGGTGAAGCGATGAAGCCCTTCCGGGAGGCGCTG
>JBKDZQ010000734.1:0-2906 GCA_047971325.1 Parahaliea sp. | reverse complement strand
CCATGGCCGAAGGCCGGAAAGTACAGCGGATCACCGGCTATGTGCTCGGCGGTGTCAGTCCCCTCGGGCAAAAGAAAGCCCTGCCCACCTTTCTCGACATCAGCGCCGAGGCACTGGATAGCATGCATGTGAGCGCTGGTCGGCGCGGGCTGGAGATTGAACTCGCACCGGCGGATTTGCTGACACTGACGCAGGGTGAGATGGTGGATCTGTGCAATCTTCCCGAGAGTGCGTGTCTCCTGTAGTAATTCACGGGTCAGTTCGACCCTGTTCCCGTCAAATGCTGGATTGGTTCAGTAGCTGTCGAATCGACAAAGAAACATTATCTGCTACAGCGTCGCCACCACGCTGACCATGGCGGCGCACAGGGTGGTCAGGTCCTCGTCGTTCATCACGTAGGGCGGCATCACGTACACCAGCTTGCCGAAGGGGCGCACCCACACACCGCGCTCCACGAATCTTGGCTGCACCACCGCCATGTCCACCGGCTCGCGCAACTCGATGACGCCGATGGCGCCGAGGGTGCGCACCTCGACCACCGCCGGCAGCTCCCGCGCCGGCGCCAGTCCCCGCGCCAGGGCGCTGTGGACCCGCTCGACGTTACGCTGCCAGGGCTGGGACAGCAGCAGCTCGGTGCTGGCGATAGCGGCGCTGCAGGCCAGTGGGTTGGCCATGAAGGTGGGGCCATGCATAAAGGCACCGGCCTCGCCTTCGCTGATGCCTTGTGCGACGCGCGCGTTGCACAAGGTGGCGGCGAGGGTCATGTAGCCGCCGGTGAGGGCCTTGCCCAGGCACAGGATGTCCGGTTCGGCGCCGGCGTGCTCCAGGGCGAACAGCTTGCCGGTACGACCAAAGCCGGTGGCGATGTCGTCGAAGATCAGCAGGCTGTCGAAGGCGTCGCAGAGGGCGCGCAGTTTCACCAGATAGTCCGGCGAGTAGAAGCGCATGCCGCCGGCGCCCTGGACCACCGGCTCCACGATTACCGCGGCGATGTCGCGGTGCTGCCGCGCCAGCAGATCCTCCATTGGCTGGATCTCTTCATCGCTGCAGGGTCCGTCCACCGGGCATTGGGGGGCCGGCGCAAAGTGGTGCCTGGGCAATGCCTCGCCAAACAGGTGATGCATGCCGGTGACCGGGTCGCACACCGACATGGCACCGAAGGTATCGCCGTGGTAGCCGTTGCGCAGGGCCACCAGTTGCTGCTTTTGCGGCCGCCCCTGGGAATGCCAGTACTGGATGGCCATTTTCAGCGCCACCTCCACCGCCACCGAACCGGAGTCGCTGAAGAACACACGCTCCAGCCCCGGGGGGGTGATGTCGCAGAGGATGCGCGCCAGTTTCACTGCCGGCGGGTGGGTGAGGCCGCCAAACATCACGTGGGACATGTGCCCGAGCTGCTCGGTGACCGCACGGTTCAGCACCGGATGGTTGTAACCGTGAATGGCACACCACCAGGAAGCCATGCCGTCGATCAGCTCGCGGCCGTCGGCCAGGGTCAGACGCACGCCGCTGGCGGCCACCACCGGGAACACCTCCGGAGGGCGGGTGGCAGAGGCATAGGGGTGCCACAGGTGGGCGCGATCGGCGGCCTGTAGCTGGTCCCAGGCGGACAGGCTGGGCAGGTCGTGGCTGTGGTAGGGGTTCTGGCTGTGAGGGTTCCGGCTGAAGGGGCTCATAGTAGCTCCAGGATCGATGCGCGCACGTTGTCCAGCAGCCTCGGCTGGGCCTGCTCGGTGGGGTGAATGCCATCGGCCTGCATCAGCCGGGGGTCGGTGGCGACTCCCTCCAGCAGGAAGGGGCCGAGTGCGCTGCCGTTTTCTTCCGCCACCAGCGGGAAAGACTCGCGAAACAGGTGGGTGTAGCGCGCGCCGTAGTTGGGGGGCAGCTCCATGGGCAACAGCAGCACCCTGGCCCCCGCCCGTTGCGAGAGTTGCACCATTTCCCGCAGGTTGTCGCGCAGCTTGCCGATGGGGTAGCCACGCAGACCGTCGTTGCCACCCAGTTCTATGACCACCAGTGCCGGCCGGTGGCGCTCCAGCAGGTCCGGCAGGCGGCGCAGGCCGCCGGCGGTGGTTTCGCCGCTGATACTGGCGTTGACCACCGAGTGGGGCGGGAACCTGCTGCTCAGTTCGTCTGCCAGCTGTTTTACCCAGCCCTGTTCCAGAGACATGCCATAGGCGGCACTGATACTATCCCCGAGCACCAGTACGCCGCGCTCCTGCGCGCGCGTGGCGGGTACAGCCAGCAGACACAGCAGACACAGCAGACCCATGCCGCACAGGTAGCGGTCAATGGAGCGGTGGCAGTAAAAGGAAGAGCGCATGATCAGAGCCGAAAATCTCCAGAAGCGGGTGCCCATGGCCGGGCGCGAACTGGAGATACTGAAAGGGATCAACCTCGAAATCAAGTCGGGGCAGAGCGTGGCGGTAGTGGGGGCTTCCGGGTCCGGCAAATCCACGCTGCTGGGCTTGCTGGCGGGGCTGGACGAGGCTTCCGGTGGCCGGGTGGTGATCGGCACCACCGATCTTTCGGCCTTGGACGAGGACGGCAGGGCTGCCTTTCGCGCGGAAAACGTTGGCTTTGTGTTTCAGTCTTTCCAATTGCTGCCGGCCCTGACCGCGCTGGAGAACGTCATGCTGCCGCTGGAACTCAAGGGCCAGCAGGATGCCCAGGCCCAGGCCCGCCACTTTCTCGAACGCGTGGAGCTGAGCCAGCGCCTGGATCACTACCCGCGCCAGCTCTCCGGCGGTGAGCAACAGCGGGTGGCGATCGCCCGCGCCTTCGCCTCGCGCCCGGATATCCTGTTCGCCGACGAGCCCACCGGCAACCTCGATCGTCGCACCGGCGAGCACATCATCGAGCTGCTGTTCGGACTCAACCTGTAGCACGGCACCACCCTGGTGCTG
>JBKDZQ010000733.1:0-1851 GCA_047971325.1 Parahaliea sp. | reverse complement strand
TCCCCGGCGTACTGGCGGCTGGTGCACAACCGTCTCGCCGCGCGTCAGCTAGTGCCCACCTATGACGCCGAGCGCCATGCGGCTTGGCTGGTGGGGAGGGCATTACAATGAGGTGGCACAGTGTCGCGTATGTCCGTTCACTCCGATGGGCCTGCTTTACGGTACTGTTGCTAATGGCTGGCAGTCTGTTTGCCTTGGCCTGGGTGGCATTCACGCCGCCAGCGGCGCGCGTGATCTACAACGCCTCCGACAGCGTGCCGGTGGGTTGGTATCGCGTGACGCCGCTGGATGCCGCATTCGCTACACCGCGCGATGCCATCGCGGTGGACAGCATTGTTTTGACTCGCTTGCCATCCAGCGCAGCGACACTGGCCGATCAACGCGGCTACCTGCCTTTGCAGGTGCCACCGCTGAAACGGGTCGGTGCGGTAGCACCGCAGCATGTATGTATTTCCGGGGGCAACGTGCGCCTTGACGGTGTGCCTGTGGCCACTGTACTGCCCGCCGATGCGCAGGGGCGACCGCTGCCGGTTTGGCAACAGTGTCGCCAACTGGTCGATGGCGAACTGTTCCTGCTCAGTGACACCACCCCGGCGTCTTTCGACAGCCGTTACTTTGGGCCGGTTAGGTCTGAATCTGTGCTGGGTATTGCACAACGGATCAAGCTGGACTCATTGCCGTGAACGCGCGGCGGATGATGTCGTTCACTAGGCAGAGGTTGTGTCCCTGCCGCTGTCGCCTCTGTGCATTTGCACGGCGTACAGCAGGGCAGTCCCCCGTGCAGACAGCTTGCCCCGAGCGCTCGTCACCTTGTGTGACGTTGCTGCTCGCCGGCGACCTGACATGGCCTTCCTGCCGGTGGCCGGGGAATCGCCGCCCCGGGCCTTTGGGCCGGGGAATGTTGCAGGGCAAGATTAAAGGTCGCGGCACCAATGTGCGCGATAATCCGGTCTGCACGTGGGGTAGGTGCGTCACGCACCGGGGGCCGGTAGCGTGCTGTGAAAGGCGGAAATGCCGCGTCCGCACTGGGGTAGCGGCGTGTCACTTGCGCTCCAAATTGCTGGACCTCGCTGGAGGTTCCTCATGAGCCGACGCCGCAATGACGAGGGCGAGCAGTTCAAGGTCAGGCCCAGTGCCCCGAAAAACCGCGGCCAGCCATTTATCAACTCGGTTATCAGGCAGGCCAACAAGGCCGGTACAAAATCGCGTAAGGGCGGTAATCGTCCCGGTGCACGGCTGGGCCGTGGCCATGTGGCTGCTCGCTTCGCCGGGCAGTCCCTGGCGCCCAATGCCCGGCGGGTGACCATCAAGACCCGGTTGGTGAACCTCTCCAAAGCCGGGAAGCGCTCCACCATCACTCACCTCCGTTATATTGAACGCGAAGGCGTAGGCCGAGACGGTGAGCAGGGCAGGGCCTACAGCGCTCTGAGTGACGATGCCGATCTGGCCGACTTCGAACAGCGCGGCCGCAAGGATCGCCACCAGTTCCGCTTTATTGTTTCCCCCGAGGATGCGGCGGATCTGGAAGACCTGCACCGCTATACCCGCGACCTGATGCAAGGCATCGAGCAGGATCTTGGTACCTCACTGGATTGGGTGGCGGTGGATCACTGGAACACCGACAACCCACATACCCATATCGTGCTGCGCGGCCGGGATGACCAGGGGCGGGACTTGATTATCTCCCACGACTACATCGCCAATGGCATGCGTCATCGCGCCTGCGAACTGGCCACCGATTGGCTGGGCCCGCGCACCGAACTGGAGATCCAGCGCAGCCTGCAACGGGAGGTGGAACAGGAGCGCTGGACCGGCCTGGATCGCACCCTGCAGCGCGAGGCTGAGAATGGC
>JBKDZQ010000732.1:0-4806 GCA_047971325.1 Parahaliea sp. | reverse complement strand
CGAAATCCCGGGCAATGTCCTGCCGCGAACAGTCCGACACCGTCATCACATGCCGCAACTGCTTCACCACGGACTTTTGCATGCGCAAAAAGGAGTACCAGCGCCGGATCAGCGCACGCTCCTGGTCGGTTTTGGCTGCCGCCAGGGCGAGACGCCGGTCGCTGGTGATGGGATGATGCACGGTGGTCACCAGCACCATGCCCATCCGCTGCAGGCGCAGCATGCCGTAGCTCAGGCTCTGGTTGTCGTGCACCAGGTCGTAGTCGTCCCGGTGGCGGCGCAGGTACTTCACCACCCGCCGGCCAAAGGTATAGGGCTCGGCAAAGCCGCCGGTGAGCTTGGAACTCCACTCAATGACATTGCTCAGCGAGCGCAGGTGGCGCAGCCGCAGCGAGCGCAGGCCATTTTCGAACAGGTCCAGGCTCGGCAGGCGGATCAGCCGCACCCGCGGGTCCAGGTGAGGATAAGGCGGGCCGGAAATCACATCGACCCGGTGCCCGGCCTCCACCAGCGCCTTGCTCAGGTATTTGATATAGATGCCCTGGCCGCCGGCATAGGGCGCCGAGCGGTAGCCCAGCAGGGCGATGCGCAGGGAGCGGCCACTGTCGGAACCGGGCTTGGCCGGGGAGCAGGCGGTTTCGCCACCACCGGGGACATCCGACGGAACTGTATCGAACTGCCTGATGAGGGCGTCCTCGCAATGTAGCGGGCGCCCGGGTGGACGCCACTACCGTAAAAGGACGACGATTCTAATGTAGAGCCTCCGCCTTGACCACGTTTCACCACCGCCCTGGAGTCACAACCGCCTTTTTTCCAGCTTTCCCGCCAGCGCGTCCGCGTGATGGGACTGCGTGATGCGGCCGGCCACCGGCAACACGCGACCCTGCGCAGGTACAGGCAGGTCATTGGGCAACCGGTGGTCCCGACTGGCCGCCTACTGGCGCAGGTCAAAACCGGCGTAACCATCCCGCGCACTGTTCTGGCAGTGCTCCCGGAACGCCAGGCGGCCACCGATGTAACTCAGTACCTGGCGCTGCTTGCCGGGCACATTGGTGCCCATCCACCAGGAATCGAGGCCGACCAACACGGTCTGCTCCACTTCTTCATTGACGTGCTCGATCCAGGCATCCTCGGCCGCCGGGGTGGCCTCGATCCGGCTGAGCCCGCGGTTCTGCATGTGCTCGATACAAGAAGTGATGAAATCGATCTGGTCATACAGGCAGGCAGGCACATTGCAAAAGGCCGCCGACGGCGCGGTCGGCCCGCTCACCATGAAAAAGTTGGGGAAACCGGGTGTTTGGGTGCCCAGGTAGGCGCGTGCGCCCCCGGCCCAGACATCCTTCAGCAGCTGTCCCTGGCCGCCGCGAATATTCATCGCCAACAGCGCGCCGGTGACGGCGTCAAATCCGGTGGCGAAGATCATGGCATCCAGCGGATAGTCTTGCTCCGCGGTGCTCACCCCCTCCGGCGTAAAGTGTTGCAGCGGCGTTTTGCGCAGGCAAACCAGATCCACATTGCTCTGGTTGAGGGCATCCAGATAACCCTTCTCCAGCGGCACGCGCTTGGCGGCAAAGGGATAGTCGGGCACCGCCAGCGCGGCCTTGGCGGGATCCTTGATGGCGGCGCGCATCTTGCGCCGGGCGAAATCGGAGATGAAATCATTGAAGCGGCCGGGTAGCAGGGCGTCCGCATAACTGCCGTTCCAGAAACGCAGGGACCCATCCGCCCACAGCTTCTCCAGTTCCGCTTCCATGGTGGCGGCATCCCAGTCCTGTGCCAGTTCGCCCTCATTGTCGTAGTCAAAGCCGTAGCTGCTGTGTTCGGTCAACTGTCGAATGCGCTCGCGGTTTTGCTGGAACGACTGCCAGTCCAGCTCCCCCAGCATGGCGTTGCGCATGGGAATGACGTAGTTGGGGGTGCGCTGGAAAACGGTGAGGTGCTCCACCTGCGGAGCCAGGGTTTGCACCACCTGGATCCCGGTGGCGCCGGTACCCAGCACGCCCACGCGCTGGCCGCTGAAATCGATGGCCTCATGGGGCCAGCGCGAGGTGTGGTACTGCGTGCCCCCGAAGGTCTCCAGACCGGGGATGTCCGGCGTGAGCGGCTCTGTCAGGCTGCCCACCGCGCTGATGAAGTAGCGCCCCCGGACGGTGGCACCCTGCTCCGTCGTCACCGTCCATTGGCGGGCCTCTTCGTCGAAGGTGGCGGAGTTGACCCGGGCTTCAAACCGGATATCGCGGCGCAGGTCGCAGCGATCGACCACGAACTCAAAGTACTCGAGCATCTGCCCCTGGGTGGAGAAGCGCTCTTTCCAGCGCCACTCGTCGAGAACCTCCTCGGAGAACCAGAACTGATACACCTGACTGGTGGAGTCGCACCTGGCGCCGGGATAGCGATTCCAGTACCAGGTGCCGCCGACGGATGAGCCGGCCTCGAATACCGCCACCTTGAGCCCCAACTGGTCGCGCAGGCGGTGGAGTAAATAAAGGCCGGAAAAGCCGGCACCGGCAATGATGACATCGAAATCCTCAGCGTCCCGGGCGCCCCGGGACCGTGTTTGATCGGTCATGACAAACTCCTCTCTTTCGTTGTTTAACTTGTAGCGCGGCTGCGATGCCTCAGTTCATCACCACGCCACCGTCGATCATCATGCACTGCCCGGTGACGTAGTCGGCGTCGGAGGAGGCCAGGAAGGAGACAAAGTTCGCCACGTCCTCCGGCTGCTCCATACGCTTGAGCGTGATCATCGCCTTGGCGGTTTCGGTCATCGAGCCGCGTGGCGTGCCCATCACCTCGCTGGCGCGCGCGTCGAGCGTCTCCCACATGCCGGTATCCACGATACCCGGACAATAGGCATTCACGGTGATGCCGTGGTCGGCGAATTCCCGGGCCATGACCTGGGTCAGACCACGCACACAGAACTTGGAGGCGGTATAGGTGCCGAGCATCGGATTGCCCAAAAAACTGGCGACACTGCCCGCATTCAGGATCTTGCCGCCACCGCCCTGCTCTATCATCTGTTGCGCCGCGGCCTGCGCGCACCACAGGACACCCTTCACGTTGATGGCGAACAACGTGTCGAAATCCTCCGCGGTAATGCTCAGGATCGGGTCGACCTGGACGATGCCGGCATTGCATACCATGACATCGAGCCGTCCCAGCTTTTCGACTGCGGCGTCGACCAGCGCGAAGACCTGGTCGCGCTGGCTCACGTCCGCCTGCAGGCCCACCGCCGTGGCACCCGTCTGTTGCAGGGTCCGCGCCGTGTCCAGGGCGGCCCCTTCGTTGATATCGTTCACGGCGACCGCGAAACCATCGCGCGCCAGGCGCTGTGCGATCGCTTTGCCGATCCCCATTCCAGCGCCGGTCACCAGCGCCACAGCGTGTCCTGTCATATCTCCTCCTGATACATGGCCGGCCACACAACAGCGTACAGCCGGAAAAAAAACAACCGTAAAACACGTGTCCCGGGGGTCAGGGCCACCGATAGCTCAGCCTCACCCCGTACTGGCGCAGCGGCAGGTAGTTCTCCTGGCCCACATTGCCGGCAGCGGATACCTCGTACAACTGTGTGGGCACCTCCTTGTCGGTCAGGTTTTTAAAGTAAAGCATGAGCTGCCATTTCTGGTCGGCGCTGGTATAGGTGACATTGGCGTCCACCTTCGTGAAGCCAGTCGCGCCCAGGGGGCGGTGGTGGCTGGCGTGCAGCCAGCCCGGCACTCGGTGTCAGGTCGGGCGATTCTGGAAACGATTGAGCAGGGGAAACTTGAAGCCGCCGAAGCCGTCGCCGGCCTCCACCGTGGTGCCGTTGATACAGCTGGCCTCGTCGCTGGCGAGGAAGGCCACGACGCTGGCGATCTCCTGTGGCTCTATCAGCGCCTCGCGCATCTGTTCGCGCTTCAGATGCTCGTAGAGTCCCAGGGGTTTGTAGCCCTCGAGGATGGGGGTATTCACCCGCCCGGGCGCCACCGCCACCACGCGAATGTTGTTGGGTGCATACTCCAGGGCGGCGCACTTGGTCATCATGTCCACCGCGGCCTTGCTCACGTTGTAGGTGAAGCTCAGTTCCGCCGCCATGACGCCGTAGACCGAAGAGGTATTGACGATAACACCGGGCCGGCCCAGTGCGGCGAATTGCTTGCCACCGGCGAGAATACCGTAGTACACCCCTTTCTGGTTGACCGCGGTCACACCCTCGAAATCGGCCACCGGGTCGTGCTCCAGCAAGAGCTTGGGAAAACCGACACCTGCGTTGTTCAGCACAATGTCGAGCTGGCCGAATTCACTGACGGCCTGCTCCATCATGCCCGCCACCTGGGCGTAATCGGTGACATCGACCACCCGGGTCGACAACGCCGACCCGAGTTCATCCCGCAAGGCCTGGAGCCCGTCCGCGGACAGGTCGGTGGCGACAACCGAGGCGCCTTCCGCTATCAGCTTGCGGGCGATGGCCTGGCCGATGCCGCCACAGGCGCCGGTCAGGGTAGCCACTCTACCTTGTAGTAACATGATGGAAATCTCCCTGCGGTGTTGCACCGCTCTAATGCTTATCAGTGTCGAGACTTTATACAGGGCAGGCGGGGTCGGCTTGACTTTTTCAGCATAAAAGTTGACATTTTATGCGAGCAATAATGATCGGGCAGGCCTGCCTATGCATCTCGTACGTACCGGGGGAGCCACCGGCATCGAGCAGCTGGTTCGGGATCTGGGGGAGAACCCCATCGTCCTGATGGAAAGCGTGGGACTGCGACAGGCGCAGTTCCGCGACCCCAACCAGTACATCGCCTACCCCAAGCTGGCGGAGTT
>JBKDZQ010000731.1:0-7819 GCA_047971325.1 Parahaliea sp. | reverse complement strand
GCCATGTGCTGCAATTGTTCCTGCAGACGGTGGCTGTGGGTGCCGTGGGTGGGCTGCTGGCGGGCTTTGTCCTGGGCCGCCTGCTGACGCTGGACTGGCTGCCGGAATATCTGCACAACTTAGCCACCCTGTGCCTGGTATTGGTGGCGTTCTCCGCCACCAATGCGCTGGCGCACGAATCCGGCCTGCTGGCGGTGACCGTCATGGGTATGTGGCTGGCCAACAAGCGCAATGTGGACATGCACCAGATCCTCAACTTCAAGGAGCACCTCAGCCTGCTGTTGATTTCCATGCTGTTCGTGGTGCTGGCGGCCCGCATCGACCTGCACCAGTTGGCCACCATCGGCTGGAAGGCGCTGTTGCTGCTGGCGGTGCTGCAGTTTCTGGCGCGTCCGGCCAAGGTTCTGGTGAGCACCCTGGGCACCGATGTGAGTTGGCCCGAACGCGGCCTGTTGGCCTGGATTGCGCCCCGGGGGATCGTGGCTGCGGCCATTTCGGCGCTGTTTGCTGATACTTTGGTGTCGATAGGCTACGAGGAGGCCGCTCTGTTGGTGCCCCTGACCTTTACCGTCATCATTGGTACAGTGGTGTTGCAGAGTGCGACCGCGCGTTACGTGGCCCAGGTGCTGGGTGTGGTGGAGCCTTCGCCGCGGGGCTTTCTCATCGTTGGCGCCAATGCGTTTTCCCGGGCGGTGGCCATGGCGCTCAAGGAACATGACTTCCGCTGTGTGCTGGCGGACTCCAGCCGGGAAGATATCCGCATTGCGCGCATGGCTGGTCTGGAAACCTACTATGGCAATCCGGTGTCGGAACATGCCGAGATTCACCTGGACCTGGCGGGTGTGGGTGGGCTGCTGGCGGTGTCGCGCCAGCGCTATATCAATGTGATTGCCGCCATTCACTACCGCCAGGACTTTGGTCCCCGCCGGATCTACCTCCTGGTCTCCGATGCCGGGCGACGCCAGTCGGAAAAGCACCAGGTCACCCAGGGCTACCGCGGCAGCCGGCTGTTCGGCACGGAGGTGACCTACGGTGAGGTGACACGCCGCATCAATGCCGGCTGGGAAATCCGCAGCACGCGACTGACCGAGGAGTTCGGCTGGACCCAGTACCGGGCCAGGTACGGTGAGAACTGCGTGCCATTGTTTGTGATCGACGGCAAGCGCTGGGTGACTCCCTTCACCACTGATGAGGAACTGGTACCTACCGCAGGCTGCGTGGTGCTGTCGCTGTTGCCAGCGAACGCCCCGGGCAATGGCCGCAATGCAGAGGAGGCGATGGCGCAGCAGTGACGGCGTTTCCGCAAGGGTAGGTCTGTCCTCAGCAGGTCGTCTTGAATACGTCTCCGGCTTGTATCCGGCGTCCATTTTCGCTATGTTGCATCCCCTCTCGATGAAAAACATACCGAGGGGTCAAAAATCCCGTAAGGAACGCCAATGGATACTCGATTCGCACCGGAAGATGTCGCTTTTCGCGATGAAGTCAGGGCTTTTTTCAGGCAGGGCTTCGATCCCGGCATTCAGGCCCGTCTGGATACCCAGAGCACATTCAGGGAGGCCATCGTCGAGTGGCAGAAGCGCCTGTATGACAGGGGTTGGGTGGCGGCCAACTGGCCCAGGGAATACGGAGGTCCAGGCTGGAGCCACACCCAGAAGTTTATTTTCGAAGCCGAGCGCGCCGCCTGCGGCGCACCGGCGGTGATTCCCTTTGGCCTGAAGATGGTAGGGCCGGTCATCTATACGTTTGGCAATGAGGAACAGAAAGCGCGCTTCCTGCCGCGCATTCTGTCCAGTGACGACTGGTGGTGCCAGGGCTACTCCGAGAGTGGCGCCGGCTCCGACCTGGCTTCGCTGACAACCCGCGCCGTGCGCGACGGTGACGACTATATCGTCAACGGCGCCAAGATCTGGACCACTTACGCCCAGTACGCGGACTGGATTTTCTGCCTGGTGCGGACCGATGCCGCGTCCAAGCCGCAAGATGGCATCAGTTTCCTGCTGATCGATATGCAATCACCGGGCATCAAGGTCAATCCCATCGTCTCCATCGACAACTTCCATAGCCTCAACGAGGTGGAATTCAGTGAGGTGCGGGTGCCGGTGGCCAACCGGGTCGGCGAGGAGAACAAGGGCTGGACCTACGCCAAGGCGCTGCTGGCCCATGAGCGCACGACCATCGCTGAAGTGGCCAACAGCAAGCGTACATTCAATACGCTCTGTCAGGAGGCTGCCGCGGAGGAAAACGGCGGCAAGCGCCTGATTGATGATCCCCTGTTCCGCAAACGCCTCTCCGATGTGGAAATCGAGCTGATGGCACTGGAGTTTACCGAGCTGCGGGTGTTGGCCGCGGTGGCTGCCGGAGGCGCGCCGGGTGCGGAGTCCTCCATGCTGAAGATCAAGGGCACCGAGGTGCAGCAGGCCATACAGGAATTGCGCATGGAAGTGGCGGCCTATTACCAGGGGGTACTGCCCACTGCTCTGGGTGATGAGCAGCTGGGCCACAGCTTTGGCAGTGCCGCGCGCCGCGCCTACATGTATGGCAGGGCCGCTACCATTTACGGGGGCTCCAATGAAGTACAGAAAAACATTATCGCCAAGGCAGTACTGGGCCTGTAGTTGTCACGGGGGGATAAAGACACCATGAATTTTGATTTTTCCGAAGAACAGACCATGCTGCGTGACAGCGTGGCGCGCTACCTGCACGACAGCTATCCGTTCGAGACCCGTCGTGCCATTGCCGATTCTGCGACCGGAATGAGCCCGGAGCAGTGGCAGGTCTTCGCCGAGCTGGGCTGGTTGTCCGTGCCTTTTGCCCAGGAGTACGGCGGTTTTGGCGGCGGTGCGGTGGATACCATGTTGCTGATGGAACAATTCGGCAAGGGGCTGGTGCTGGAGCCCTATCTGGCCACCGTGTTGCTGTTTGGGGGCCTGCTGCAGCGCAGCGGCAATACCGCCCTGCAGGGCGAGTATCTTCCGCGTATCATCGCCGGTGAATGCCAGGGGGCCTTCGCCTACCTGGAGCGCCAGAGTCGCTTCGAACTTTGTGACGTGGCAACCCGCGCCGAGACCGGGGCCGATGGTTGCCGCCTGTCCGGAGAGAAGGTGGTGGTGTTCAATGGAGCCAGCGCCGACACCCTGATTGTCAGTGCCCGCACCAGTGGTGGCCAGAGTGACGAACAGGGCATCAGCCTGTTTCTGGTACCGGCGGATGCCCCCGGCGTGAGATTGACATCTTTCAAGCAGATGGACTCCCAAAAGCTCGCCAATATCACCTTCGATCAGGTGGCGGTGGCCGCCGGCGCGCGCTTGGGTGAAGAGGGGCAGGCCATGGCACTGGTCCATCCGGTGGTGCGCAGCGCCATTGTGGCGCTGTCAGCGGAGGCGTTGGGCATCATGGGTCAGCTCAATGCCAAGACCCTGGAGTACACCAAAACCCGTCGCCAGTTCGGGGTGCAGATCAGTAGTTTCCAGGCTTTGCAGCACCGAATGGTGGAAACCTTCATGAGCTACGAACAGACCAAGTCGCTGCTGTACCGCACGGTGTGTGAACTGGAAGAGGGCGCTGCCACGGCGGACGCCACCGTCCACGCGCTCAAGGTGATGGTCGATCGCGCCGGCAAACATGTGTTTGGCGAGGCCATCCAGTTGCACGGTGGCATGGGTATCACCGACGAGCTTGATATCGGCCACTATGTCAAGCGACTGATGATGATCAATACTATTTTTGGCAGCGGTGGCTTCCACCAGGCCGCATATGATGCATTACGCTACGGCTGAGGCGGGAGGGAGTCCGGTCAGCATGGCGTTTGCCCCGATGCGGCGTGAAGCGTAACGTAGGCCAATACTGTAACGACTGGCCGCCAGGCGGGACGGCAATACACGGAGATAAAGTATGAAACTCGGACTCTTGCTCGGTTATTCCGGCAAGCAGATAGAAATGCCGATGGAACTTGTACTGCAGGCGGAGGCCATGGGCTTTGACTCGGTGTGGACCGCGGAAGCCTATGGCAACGACGCGGTGACCTCGGCGGCCTGGATGCTGGCCAAAACGCGGAAAATTCGCGTCGGCACCGCCATCATGCAGATGCCGGCGCGAACGCCGGCCATGTGTGCCATGACCGCGATGTCGCTGGACCAGCTCTCCGGCGGGCGCTTTATTGTCGGCCTGGGTGCCTCCGGGCCGCAGGTGGTGGAAGGCTGGCACGGTGTTCCCTACGGCAAGCCGGTGACCCGCACCCGGGAATATATCCAGATCATGCGCGCCATCATGGGGCGTGAGGGACCGGTCGCCTTTGACGGCGAAATCTACCAGTTGCCCAATACCGGGCCGGGTACCACTGGTCTTGGCAAGCCCCTGAAGTCGATTCTGGATGCCAGCCCGAATATTCCCATTTATACTGCATCCATTACTCCCGCCGGGCTGCGCTGTGCGGGGGAGATAGCCGATGGCGTGTTTCCGGTGTGGATGGACCCAAACAAGTTCGATGTGCTGGGTGAATACCTGCAGCAGGGTTTCGACAAGGCCGGTAATGGCAAGAACCTGGATGCTTTCGACGTGGCGCCCTTTGTATCGGTGGCGGTGAACGAGGACCTCAATGCCGCCTTCGATGCATTGCGACCCTGGCTCGCCCTTTACATTGGCGGCATGGGCGCCAGGGGCAAGAATTTCTACAACGACTACGCCACTCGCCTGGGCTATGGTGACGAGGCCGCGAAGATTCAGGAGCTTTACCTGTCCGGCAAAAAAACCGAGGCGGAGGCGGCGGTGCCGCAGCAGTTGATTGACGAGGTTGCCCTCGTGGGGCCGAAGGAACGCATTGCCGAGCGGCTCGTCTCCTGGAAAGAAGCGGGCAAACGCGGCGAGGTGGGCACCATATTGCTCGGCCTGCATGATCCCGCGGTACTGGAAATCTTCGCCAAGGAGTTGCTCTGATGCAGATCGCTGGAAAGATCGTTGTTGTTACCGGTGGCGCCAACGGTATTGGCAGGGCGCTGTGCGAGCGTTTTGCCGCCGAAGCCGCTGAACGTGTCATCGTCGCCGATCTCGAGGAGGCCAATGCCCGCGCCGTCGCCGAACAGATCGGCGGCGACGCCTATGGTGTCGACGTGCGTGATGAAGAGCAGATCGCCGCCATGGTGCGCGAGGTGGAAGCGTGTTACGGCCGTATCGACCTGTTTTGCAGCAACGCCGGCATCATCGCCGGAGACGGCGAACCCTGGTGGGCCACCTCGGCCTCCAACGCCACCTGGCAAGCTATGTGGGACATCCATGTCATGTCCCATGTGTACGCCGCGCGCGCCTGTCTGCCTGGCATGCTGGAGCGCAAGGAGGGTTATTTCCTCAATACCGCGTCGGCCGCCGGTTTGCTCAATCAGGTGGGTGACACCGCCTACTCCACCACCAAACACGCCGCCATCGGCTTCGCCGAGGCGCTGGCCATCACCCACGGCGATGACGGTATCAAGGTGTCCACTCTGTGCCCGCAGGCAGTAGCGACCCGCATGATTGGCAAGAATACCGATGGTGGTACCGCCGGGGTCGACGGGGTGCTCACCGCCGACGCGGTGGCGCAGGCGGTGGTCGAGGGGCTGGCGGCGGAGCGTTTCCTGATACTGCCACACCAGGAAGTCGTGGAATACCGCGCGCGCAAGGCCGGTGACTACGACCGCTGGCTGAGTGGTATGCGCGGCCTGCGGCGCCGTGTCGGCACTCCCGGGTTCTGAGTGGGTAGCGGTGGCGAATACGGCGCTGGATGTCAGTGAGGTAGAAAAGCAGGAGCGTTTCGCCCGCAGCATCCTGAACGGCTTCGAATCCTACTTCGCTGAGTTTCAGAATATTACGCTGGCAGCGCGTACCCGCTTCGAAAATGCCGATTGGCACGGTATGCACGCTTCCTCGATAGAACGGATCGACCTGTACAAGTTCAAGACAACGGCGGTGCTGGGCGTGGTCGAGCTGATTGCTGGCGACCAATTGCGTGATTTCAGGTTCTGGACCCAGGTCAAGGAAGTCTACGCCGGCCTGATCGATGGCCACAACAACTTCGAAATGGCCGAGACCTTTTTCAACTCGGTCTATAGCGCGGTGTTCAAACACCGGAAAATCCGCGAGGAACATACCTTTGTGTTCTCTCCCCAGGGCGATATGCCCCCTTCGGATTTTCGCAAGGTGGTGCGACGTTACGTCTACCAGGGTTCCATGGCTGAATTGTTGCGAGAGCTGTTCGCCGACTATGCCTTTCGTCTGCCCTATGAAGATATCGAGCGCGATATCGGTTTCATCCTGAAAGCGATGGACAGTTATCCCTCCCCGGGTTTTGACTTCAACCGGGAGGGGGTGGAACTGCAGATACTGGAACACTACTTCTTTCGCAACAAGGGCGCCTACATTGTTGGGCGCATACTTGCTGGCGCCGACTCAGTGTCGATTGTCTTTCCGGTCATGCTTTCGGATGAGCGCAAGGTCTATGTGGACACGGTGCTCTTTGGCGCGGACAAGTGCAGTGTGCTGTTCAGTTTTACCCGTTCCTACTTCATGGTCGATGCGAGTATTCCATCACAGTACGTGCTGTTTCTACAGCAGCTGATGCCCGCCAAGCCCATCTCCGAGCTCTACAGCTCCATGGGTTACAACAAGCACGGCAAGACCTATTACTACCGCTGTGCCTATCGCCACATGATGCGCACTACCGATCAGTTCATCATAGCCCCCGGCATCAAGGGCATGGTAATGACGGTATTCACCATGCCGTCCTACGACTTTGTGTTCAAGATGATCAAGGACCGCTTTACCCCGCCGAAGGAAATGACTCATGAGCAGGTGAAGGAGAAGTACGGCCTGGTCAAGCGCTGGGATCGGGCGGGGCGTATGGCCGATACCCAGGAATTTACCAACCTGGCCTTTGCCCGCGAGCGCTTCTCCGATGAGTTGATGGATGAGTTGAAAGTGGTGGCGCCCTCGCTGCTGGAAGAGCATGGCAAGGTGCTTGTCATCAAGCATGTCTATGTGGAACGGCGTATGACGCCACTCAATCTTTACCTCCAGAGCGCCAGCGACGAGCAGATTGCCGCGGTAATGGACGAGTACGGCAACGCCATCAAACAACTGGCGGCGGCCAATATTTTTCCCGGAGACATGCTGCTCAAGAATTTTGGCGTCACCCGGCATGGCCGGGTGGTATTCTACGACTACGATGAAATCCAGCCGCTGACCGACTGCAATTTTCGCCGCATTCCCGAGCCCCGCAACGAAGCGGAGGAAATGGCCAGCACGCCCTGGTATAACGTGGGGCCAAACGATATTTTTCCGGAGGAATTCCGGCTGTTCTTTTCCGGTAACCAGCGCGCGAGGAAGGCTTTCGATGCCCTGCACAGCGACCTGTACGAGGCAGCGTTCTGGCAGGGGTTGCAGCAGCGCATTCATCGTGGACATATTGAAGACTTTTTCCCCTATCGCCGGAAATTGCGCTTTCCGCGACCGCAGACCCTTGCCAAGGAGGCAGTTAAATGTCAACCCTGTACCTGATCCGACACGGCCAGGCATCCTTCGGGGCCGATGACTACGACAAGCTCTCCGAACGGGGTTGTCGCCAGGCGGATATGGTCGGCCGCTACTTTGCCGAGCAGGGCGTCAAACTGGATGCCGCTTACAGTGGTGACCTGTTGCGCCAGCGGGAGACTGCCCAGAGTGTGCTGGCTCACCAAGGGCATGAAGTACCGTATCGCATCGACCCTCGCTTCAACGAGGTGCATAACGATGAACACCTGGAGCATCTGGTGCCCGAGGTGCAGCAGGTCAATCCCGGGTTGAAACGCCTCAT
>JBKDZQ010000730.1:0-3777 GCA_047971325.1 Parahaliea sp. | reverse complement strand
ATGTCCCTGAGATCGTCCACGCTGTACAGGTAGACGTCGCGCAGATCCCCCACCTCGGGCTCGATGTCGCGCGGCACGGCAATATCCACCATCAGCATCGGCCGGTGCTTGCGCGCCTTGATCGCGCGCTCCACCGCGCCCTTGCCCAGGATCGGCAACTGGCTGGCGGTGGAGCTGATGACGATGTCGGCCCGGGCCAGCTGGTCGGGGATGTCGGCCAGCAGCACCGCCTCGGCACCAAAGCGCTGAGCCAGGTCCCGGGCCCGCCCCAGGGTGCGGTTGGCAATGGTGATGCGCCTGATCCCGGCCTCGATCAGGTGGCGGGTCACCAGTTCCACGGTCTCCCCGGCGCCCACCAGCAGGGCGGAGCAGGCCGAGAGATCGGCGAAGATGTGCCCGGCCAGATCGACCGCGGCATAAGCCACCGACACCGGGTTTTCGCCGATGGCAGTATCGGTGCGCACGCGTTTGGCCAGGGCGAACACCCGCTGGAACAGGCGGTTGAATTCGGCACCCACCACGCCCTCGTCCACCGCCACGGCGAAGGCGGACTTGAGTTGGCCAAAAATCTGCGGCTCGCCCAGGATCATCGAGTCCAGCCCGCTGGCCACCCGGACCACATGTTCCAGGGCGTCGAAACCGAAATGGCAGTAGGCCGCCTGGCGCAACTCCCCCACGGAGAGGTGATGGTAGCCGGCCATCCAGTTCACCAGCTTTTCCGCCAGGGCCTCGTCGACCCCCGCCTCGCCGGCCTGCACATAGATTTCGGTGCGATTGCAGGTGGACAGGATCAGGGCATCTTCCACCCCCGGCTGCTCGCAGAGCGCCACCAGTGCCTCTCCCACCTGCTCCGGGGCAAAGGCCACCCGCTCGCGCACCTCGACGGCGGCGCTTTGGTGATTGATCCCCAGGGCAAGCAGATTCATCTCGGTTCAGGCGCGGTGGGCGCACCCCTGTCAGTTCTGGTCAAAAGGCGCGAACCTTAGCATATCTACAGAAAATGTCCCCGGGATTTTAGGGCCTGGCACCGGGTTTGAACAGTCACCACCCAAACCCGCCACCAGTGACTGGCAAGCGTAGCCGCCGTGCATCGGTGCCGGCGATGTGCGGGGCGCAAACCCGCCACCCCACAGCCCCCTCCAGCACGCCAATTCCGGTAGGTTTACACCGGCGCTTGTGTCACAATCACTGCGATTGTGTCGTTCGCACCCGGATTTTCCCCACCATGCTGCGTTTGTTCCTCGCCGCCAGCCTGACCGCCCTGCTCGGCGCCTGCGCCTCCGCCCCCCCGGCCGAGCCCCCTGCCATCGCTCCCGTGGCGCAAGTGCCAAAGGAGCCACCCAAGCCCCCGGAGCGCGCGATTCCCGCGGAGTCGGTCTACCCGCTGCTGGTGGCGGAGTTCGCCCTGCGACGCCGTGCCTACGGCACCGCCCTGGCCCAGTACATGGCGCAGGCGGAAACACTGCACGATCGCGGTGTCAGTGCCCACACCACCCATATCGCCCAGTATCTGCAGCGCGAGCCGGAGGCATTGGCGGCGGTGGAGCTGTGGGTGACGCTGGAGCCGGACAATATCGAGGCCAACAACACCTATGCCGCGCTGCTGGCCCGCGCCGGGCGCAACCCGGAAGCGCTGGCACCGCTGACCAAGGTGGCCCGGGCCGAGGGCAAGGCCAACTTCCCGCTGCTGCTGAACCGCTTTCGCCAGCTGTCCCCGGCGCAGCAGGAGCAGTTGCTCGCCGGCCTGCAGGACCTGTCGAATGAGTTCCCGGACAGCGCCTCGCTGCTGCTGACCCGCGCCCTGGCCTACGACGAACTGGAACAGAACGACTCCGCCCTGGCAACGCTGCGGGAACTGTTTGCCAGGGAGCCCTACCAGTACCAGGCCCTGCTGCTGGAAGCCAAGCTGTTGCTGGAAGCCGGCGCCGAGACTCCCTTCACCCACATCGAGGAGGCGCTGGAGGCCAACCCTGAGGACAACCGCCTGCGACTGCAGTATGCCCGCCTGCTCACCCGCAGCGATATCGATGCCGCCCGCGGGCAATTCGAGATTCTCCACGCTGCCGCCCCCCGCGACGGCGACCTGCTGTTCTCCCTGGCCCTGATCAACCACGAAACCGGCGACGACGATGCGGCCAAGGACTACCTGCGCCAGTTGCTGGCCCTGGGGCAACGCACGGAGGAGGCCCACTACTACCTGGGTCGCATCGCCGAGCAGCAAGAACAATGGCAGGTCGCGCTGGATGCCTACGCCGCCCTGGCCGAACCCCGCAGCGACGACTTCTACAACGCCAAGGGCCGCATGGGCCGGATTCTGCTCGACAGCGGCCGCGACGACGAGGCCAGCACCCTGTTCGCACAGTTGCGCGGCCAGCACCCCGATGCCAGTGAGCGCCTCTACGCGCTGCAGGCGGAACTGCTGGTGGTCACCCATCGGCCCGAGCAGGGCATGGCGGTGCTGAACGAGGCCCTGGCTGTACTGCCGGAATCCAACTCCCTGCGCTACAGCCGCTCCCTGCTGGGCGAAAAACAGGGCGACCTGGCACTGATGGAATCCGACTTGCGGGTCATTATCGATCGCGATCCGGACAACGCCACCGCCCTCAACGCCCTGGGCTACTCCCTGGCCAACCGCACCCGCCGCTACAGCGAAGCCCGCGGCCTGATCGAGCGCGCCCTGGCGCTGGCCCCGGATGAACCTGCCATCCTCGACAGCATGGGCTGGGTGCTCTACCGCCAGGGCCACAACGGCGAGGCCCTCGACTACCTGGAGCGCGCCTATCGCGCCTTCCCCGACCCCGAGGTAGCCGCCCACCTGGGTGAGGTGCTGTGGGTGGAAGGCCAGCGGGAGCGCGCCCGCACGGTGTGGGCGGAGGCGCTGGCCAAGGAGCCGCGCCACGAAATCCTGCTGACCACCATCGAGCGTTTCGACGTCGGCATGCTGCAGGTCAGCCCCTGATTCAATGCGCCTGAGCCCGGCACTCCTTCTGCTGCTGGCCCTGCTCGCCGGCTGCGCCAGTACGCCCCAGCAGGGTCAGGGCGAACGCCCCTGGCGCGAGCACCGCAACCAGGTGGAAGCTCTGCAACAGTGGCAGGCGCGCGGCAAGCTGGCCCTGCGCAATGGCCAGCAGGCGCAGTCCGCCACCCTGCTGTGGCAGCAGCGCGGCGGCGCCTCCGAGCTGCAACTCAGCGGCCCCCTGGGCATGGCCGCCACCCGCATCCTGGCCGACGGCCAGACCCTGGAAATCCACCGCGGCGACGAGGTGCGCGTCCTCGACATCTCCACCCCCCGGGCGATCACCCTGAACACCGGCTGGGACCTGCCCCTGGCCGCCCTGCCCTACTGGCTGCGCGGCATCCCCCAGCCGGGGACCGAGGGCAGCCGGCTACACGTTGAACAGGGCCTGTTACGCAGCCTCAGCCAGGATGGCTGGAAAGTCCGCTTCGACAGCTACGCCCGCTTCGGCAACTACACCCTGCCCACCCGGCTGCAAGTGCAGCGCCAGGACACCAGCGTCAAGCTGCTGCTCAACGACTGGCGCACCGGGAGCACGCCGTGAGCGATACCCTCACCCTGCCGGCGCCGGCCAAGCTGAACCTGTTCCTGCACATCACCGGCCGGCGCGCCGACGGCTACCACGAGCTGCAGACCGTATTCCAGTTGCTGGACTGGGGCGACCGCCTGAGCTTCAGCCCCAACGACAGCGGCGCCATCCGCCTGTTCGGCGACGACCTCGGCCTGGCTATGGAAGACAACCTCATCTCCCGCGCCGCCCG
>JBKDZQ010000729.1:0-2327 GCA_047971325.1 Parahaliea sp. | reverse complement strand
TCGAAGTAGAGCATCCCACCCGGCCTCTGAGAAGATGGAGTTGCGAAACCATCATCAACTCAGAGAGAACGAAGTGGGATGCAGCTCAAGACTATCCTGAACCGCGTTCAGAAGTTCAAGTTGTTTGTCTACAAATCGGTACGCTGGGTGGGTACGCCAGCGGCACCGGAATTGGAAGTGGAGGTGGGTGAGCGGAGCAACGGTCAGCCGATCTGTTCAGGCTGTGGCCGCCAATGCAGCGGCTACGATCGCCTGCCGACGCGCCGGTTTGAATTCGTCCCCTTGTGGGGCATCAAGGTGTTTCTGGTTTATGCGCCCCGGCGGGTTGACTGCGACCGCTGCGGTGTTCGCGTGGAGAAGATGCCGTGGGCCATGGGAAAGCGACCGCTGACGCAAGCGTACGGCTGGTTTCTGGCGAGCTGGGCCAAACGGCTTTCGTGGAAGGAAACGGCCGAGGTTTTCCGTCTGTCCCGGGAGAGCGTGTTCCGCTCGGTGGAAATGGCGGTTGAATGGGGGCGATTCCACCAGGATATCGATGGCATCACATCCATCGGCATTGATGAAATCGCCTGGAAGAGAGGCCACAAGTACCTGACCCTGGTTTACCAGATCGACACGTACAGCAAGCGGTTGCTGTGAATTGGCAAAGAGCGGAAGACGAAGACGTTGCTGCGCTTCTTCCGCTGGCTTGGGAAAGAGCGCAGTCACCAGCTGGACTACATCTGTTCGGACATGTGGAAGCCGTACCTGAGGGTCATCGCCAAAAAGGCTGGGCAGGCGGTACACGTGCTGGATCGGTTTCACATCATGACGCACTTCAGCAAGGCGCTGGACGAGGTTCGTGCCGGCGAGGTGAAGGAGCTGAAGTCCAAGGGTTATGAGCCGATCCTGACGAAAAGTCGGTGGTTGCTTCTGAAGCGGCCCGAGCATTTATCCGACGCGCAGGAGAGCAAATTGGCAGAGGTGCTCCAGTACAATCTTCGCAGCGTGCGATCCTGTCTGCTGAAGGAGGAGTTCCAGTTGTTCTGGGGTTACACATCGCCCTACTGGGCGGGTCAGTTCCTCGACAAGTGGTGCACGAAAGCCATGCGCTCAAAGATCGGGCCGATGAAGAAAGTCGCCAGGATGCTGCGTCGGCATCGACCACTGTTGCTGAACTGGTTCCGGGCCAAAGGCCAGCTATCCAGCGGCGTTGTGGAGGGCTTCAACGCCAAGGCAAAACTGACGTCCAGAAAATCGTTTGGATTTCGCACCTATCGAGGCGCGGAAATCGCCTTGTATCATGCACTTGGCGCCTTACCGGAGCCAAAGCTCACCCATAGATTCTGCTGACGAGCCTATTTTCGAAACGGAAGTTACCCGGTTGGCGGGTCTGTTGCCGCCAGTTGGTTGATATTGTCGAAGCTGTCCGGCTGGTCGGAGAAGTCCACGCGCTCCCGGCGCAGGGTGGCATACCATCCCCGTACTGAGCGTTCGCCACGGCGAAGATAGTCCTGCAGGGATGGCAGGCAGTCGCGTCGCAACAGGGCGCAGAGGTACTGTTCGCGCTCTCCGTCCCAGGCCAGACTGAGCTGGATTTGCGGCCGTTGCAGGCTCGCACTCAGGCGCTCGACCATATTGGTGGGCAGCCGCGGCGTGTCACAGGCGCTGATGGCGAGGAATTCGCTATCGAGCGCCGGTATCACCGAGGCGATACCGGCCAGCGGACCTTCAAAACCGGGTTGTTCGTCGCGGAATATCCGCTCCGCCAGGGTGGTGTAAAAGTGGGTGTTGCGGTTGCAACTGATCCAGAGCCGGCCAACCTGGGGGCGCAGGCGATGGGCGACGTGTTCGGCCAGTGCCATACCATGCCAGGTGACGGTGCCCTTGTCCTGGCCACCCATCCGTCGCCCGGCCCCGCCGGCGAGGATAAGGCCGGTTATGTGGTCTGCATTGCCTGTGGTGTTCAATTTTTCGAAAAACTCCCTGTCCACTTCTTGGCCCCTTCAGCCTGTGGGATAATTCCAGAAATTCACATATCCGGCAACGCACAGCAGGTGGCCGGATATTCCACAACCCTTTCGTTGCGATCACCTCAAGCATGGCGAATATACTCGCGATCGATACGTCTACCGATGTCTGTTCCGTTGCGCTACTGGAGAACGGGGTGATCACCGAGTGCCACGAAATCATCCCCCGGCAACACAGCCAGCGGTTGTTTGGCATGCTGGCCGAGCTGCTGCCGGACGGTCGCCTGCGGGAGCAGGGGATCGATGCGGTGGCCTACGGTGAGGGCCCGGGTTCCTTTACCGGCTTGCGAGTCTGTGCCAGTGCCGTGCAGGGACTGT
>JBKDZQ010000728.1:0-5220 GCA_047971325.1 Parahaliea sp. | reverse complement strand
GCTTGTGCTCCCGTCGGTGCGCTGCTCAGCAGCATGAGGGACAGGTATGCGGCCCGGCGTAATGGCGGCAAAGGTTTGGTCATGGCGTGCTCCTTGTTTGTGACACCCACTCGCTTGCGGTGATGTGCTCGCGGAATGTGGCGAGTCGTATTGTGGTAATACTATACTTATATTGAATTTATACATCAATATAATTGATGTTATACTCATTTTCAAGGTGATTGGTTGCCTGCCGTTCCTAATGGGTTGGCGCGGGCTGGCTCTTGGCTGCTGTGGGTTGATAAAGGGGGGGCGACACTTTGATAGCTAAAGCTAAAATTAGGGCAGGTAAGAGTCGGGGCAATCGCTCGGCCATTCTCACTGCGGCGACAGACCTGTTCGGTTCCCAGGGCTACTATGCGACCTCTATGAAGCAAATAGCAGAAGCTTCCGGTGTCGCTGAGGGCACGGTTTTCAACCACTTTGCCTCAAAGCAGGAGATGCTGATGGCCGTTATCTCTCAGCTTTACGAAAATCTGACACGGCGGGTGGGCGAGCGACTGGCCGACCTAATGGATACCCGTGAGCGGCTGCAGGTGCTTGCGCAGGTGCATTTGCAGTTTATTACCAGCGACAATGCGCTGCTGGTGACGATGATCCATATTCATCACGGTGTGGATATTCATCATGAATACCTGCATAAAGAATCGCAGATGAACCGATTGAATCGCGTCTATACCCGTTATTTTCACATGACGATCCGTGAGGCCATGCAGCGGGGAGAGCTACGCTCCGGTCTGGATCTCGATATTTGTAGGGACATGTTCTACGGGGGGCTGGAGTACGGTCAGCGGACAATCTTCCTGCGCAGCGCACATGACCAAGTGGAGCAGTACGCAAACCAGTCTGTGGATCAGTTCTTGAATGGTGTCGCAACACCATCGTTTAACAAGGAGGGAGACGACGAAAAGGGAGATACCGCTTTGCTACCCAGACTTGAAAAAGTCGCAGGACGATTAGAGGGATTGGTGGAAGAAATAAAGTCCGTACTCTGAAAATCTTCATTGGCATGCCGGAGAGCCGAAAGTGAATCCGATCGCCCTCAGTATCGGGCTGCTGATCTGCAGCAATGTGTTTATGACCTTCGCCTGGTACGCCCACCTGAAGGAGCTGAGCCACAAGCCCTGGATTGTCGCCGCCCTGGTGAGCTGGGGCATTGCCCTGTTCGAGTACCTGTTGCAGGTGCCGGCGAACCGGATCGGTTACACGGCATTGAGCGTGGGGCAGTTGAAGCTGCTGCAGGAAGTGATCACGCTGATGGTCTTCGTGCCGTTTTCCCTGTTATACCTGCGCGAGCCACTGAAGCTGGATTATTTGTGGGCCGGCCTGTGTCTGGTGGGGGCGGTGTATTTTGTGTTTCGCAGCAGGATGGCCTGATGTTGCGAGCTCGGGGCGAGTTGTTGCAGAGCCCTCTTGACGTATAGACATGATGTATATACGGTGCGCTGATGAAGTTCTCGTGGTCGGGCCGAAAGCGGGCGGCGAATATCAAGGCACATGGACTTGATTTTCTCGATGCTCCTCGAGTGTTCGAGGGGCTGACTTTCACTTTCGAGGACGACCGTTTCGCGTACGGTGAGCAACGCTTTGTGACCTTGGGTCTGCTGTCTGGCGTAGTCGTATCCATTGTGCATGTAGTCGTATCCATTGTGCATACTGAAAGTGAGGTCGAAATCTGTGTCATCTCCTTCCGCAAAGCAACGAAGCGCGAAGAAGCCATCTACTTCAGCCAGGTCCAGGACTGACTGGACAAAGCTGCGCTCGAAGGCTCAAGGCAAGGTCTCGGTCGAGCACCCGGAAGCTGATATTGCGCACATCATGCGCGGAGTTGTTCGGCGCGGGCTGGAGCCCTTGCCGGCGAAGGCTTCAATCTCTCTGCGTCTTGACCAGGATGTTCTGGAGTGGTTCAAGGCGCAAGGGCCGGGTTATCAAACCCGAATCAATTCGGTGCTGCGGGCATTCCGTGACGCATCGGTATAACCGGTCGTTTCAAAGGGTACCGGATATATCGCGCTCAGGCGTTATCATTGCGTTGTTGCACGAGCCCCGTATCGGGGCTCGTGCATTCCTGTGGTCAGTATCCGATCACAAATAAATAATCAAAGTACGCTGCGGCGCGTCCGGGTTGATCAGGTTGACCCGCTTGTGGCGGATGGCGAAGCTGTCAGCGCGGGTGGCCAGGTGGTATTCACAGGTGCCGGCGTAGTAGCGCTGTTCGTCGCGGTACCACACCACCACATGGAAATTGCAGGTGACTTTCAGGTCGCCGCGCTCGGTGTTGCCGGCCGGGCGGATGTTGCCGAGCAGGTGGGAGCAGCGCACGGGACTGTCCTTGGAGGAGGCCCGGGGGTGCACGAAGTTGCGGCGGCGGATCTCCATCATCACTCGGTCATCGTACATGTGGGAGATGTGGTTCAGCGGGTCCGGCTGGTCTTCCGTCGCCGGCAGCCAGTAGGTGCCGTCCTCGGTGAACAGTTGCATCCAGCGGTCCAGATCGGGGCGATCCAGCAGGCTGGTTTCCTGGTAGAGAAAGTCCTCTATGGCGCGAATATCCGGCGTGCTCATGCGAAGGTCTCCCCGGTCATGTATTCCTTCCAGGCCTTATACTGGGTGCGCATGTCGAGGTCGCTGGTGCCGCCGCCGATCACCCGGTCCTCCAGTTGCCGGTCCTTGCCATACTGGCGGTGGAATTCCACCCAGTCGCTGCCGGTGGAGGCCAGTCCCTCCTGGCTGCGGCGGTACACTTCCAGGTCGTCCGGCCCCACCATGCCGGCGGAGGAATTGATCAGCCGGGAGTAGAGCAGGGTGCGTTGCAGCATTTCCTCCGGCGCGCCCTTGAGGCGGAAGGACCAGGTTTCGATCACAAAGCGGTCCACCGCGATGGGGCGCACCACGCGGATGTTCTGCACCGCGGTCTTGATGGTCAGCGAGGGGTAGTACAGCGTGTTGTGGGTGTTGAAGGAGTAGATATCCCGGGTGCGCTCCTCGCCGTAGGCCTTGACCATGGCGGCGTGGTAGGCGGGCATGACCGTGTAGTCGGCGTGAATGCTGGTTTTGCCGCCGTCGTAGTGGTGGCCGTAGCGAAAGCCGGTGATGCCGGAGTTCTCGAAGTTCTCGTAGGAGGAGCCAAAGGGCAGGATGATTTCCGCCTCGCTGCGCTCGCGGGTGGCTTCGGGGGGCAGGGAGTCGATATAGTCCCTGGCCGCCTGCACCACGGACTGGTGCACCACCATGGGGTGCATGGTGTCGTTGAGGTTTTCGAGGATGAATTTCCAGTTGCACTCGTGCTCGAAGCGCAGCACGCCGCCGGCCACTTCCACCTCGCCCTCGGGCGCGCGATCGCAGAGGTTGTCCAGGCATTCGATCGCGCCGCCCAGCCAGGTTTGCAGGTTCGGGGCCCGCTCGGAGAGGGTGGCAAAAATAAAGCCGCGGTAGCTGTCCATTTGCGCTACCGGCTGCATGTCGTTGCAGGGTGAGACGAGGTCGAAACCGGTGCCCTCGTAGCCGCCGTCGTTGGGACTCTTGAGCAGCGAGCCGTCGAAGCGGTAGCTCCAGCCGTGGTAGGCGCAGCGGAAGGCACCGCGCACGTTGCCGCTGCGGTTTTCCACCAGCTTGTCGCCCTTGTGGGCGCAGCGGTTGTGCAGCACGTGAATGCTGCGATCCTTGTCGCGCACCGTAACCACCGGACACTTGTGGGTGATGTTGGTGGTGAAATAGTCCCCGGCCTTGGGAATCTGTGATTCGTGGCCGAGGAAGATCCAGGCCTGGCCCCAGATACGTTCCATTTCCAGTTCAAAAATAGCCGGGTCGGTATACAGCCGCTTGTGCAGGCGGGTGGGTTCCACCAGGCTGCCGAGCTCTTCGTGACTTGGGGTACTGCGCATAACATGTCCTCCGGTAGGCAATTACAGGGCCAGCGAGCCGAGACTGGCGCCGCCACAGACCATCAGGGTCTGCCCGGTAATGAAGCCGTTGTCGGGGTGGTTGAGGAAGCACACGGCGCGCGATACATCCCCCGGCAGGCCGACCCGCTTCACGGGAATGCTCTCGGCCATGCGTTTCATCTGTTCGCTACCGTCCTCGATGGTTTCGTGGAACATCTCGGTGGCGGCGATCGGCCCCGGTGCCACCGTGTTGACGGTAATGCCGTATTCGCCCAGTTCCAGCGCCCAGGTGCGGGCCATGCCGATCATCCCGGACTTGGTGGCGGAGTAGAGGGTGCGGGTGCGCATGCCCAGCGCCGCCCGCGAGGCAATCAGGATGATGCGCCCGAAGCCCCGCTGCTTCATGCCCGGGATGACGGCCTGGGCCAGGGTGATGGCGGCCCCCAGGTGAACCTGGTTGAGGTAGTCGAGGTTCTCCAGCTCGACTTCCTCCAGCAGGCTGGCCCGGATCAGGCCGGCGTTGTGCACCAGGCCGGTGACGGGGAAGCTGGCGGCCACCTCGGCCGCCACCGCGGCGGTGTGCTCGCGATCGCTCAGGTCGAGGGCGATGTTGTGCAGGCCCGGGTGTTCGAGTTCCAGGGGGCGGCGGGCGAGGTTGACCACCCGGGCGCCCTCCGCCAGCAGTTGCCGGCAGATCTCGGCGCCGATGCCGGTGCTGCCGCCGGTGACTACGATGGTGTCGTGTTGTGCACTCATGTCAGATTCCTTCGGGTTTTTCCGCCGCCCGGGTCAGTCCCAGCTGTTCGGCGATGGCCAGTCGTTGCGCCCGGGTGGCGATGGGCGTCTCGCCAGCCACCGCGAACAGCACCGCGTTGCGGGAGCTGTCGCTGTGGCTGAACACCTGCAGGCGGGTGCCGGCGGCGACGGAGGCGGCGCGGTCGGCGGGAAAGGTGTGCAGGGCCAGGTGGGTGAACACCGTCACCCCGCAGTCCAGCTTTACCGTGGCCACCGGCCAGGGGGCCTCGGTGATACGGCGCTTGAAGTACTCCCACAGGCTGTGGTGCAGGTCGACGCCCGCCAGCAGGGCGCCCCCGGTGCCGACCTCCCGCCATTTCAGGCTGGGGCACAGGCAGTGGGCGCATACCTCCCGCGGTGGGTACTGGGCCTGGCCGCAGTCGACGCAGTGCTGCAGGGCCAGCGCCACCGGCAGGTTGGCGGCGGTGAAATCGGCGCCCACGTGGGTTCGCTGGCGCGGCGGGCGCGCGAAGCGGCAGCGCGAGGGCCGGTTGAGCTTGAG
>JBKDZQ010000727.1:0-3496 GCA_047971325.1 Parahaliea sp. | reverse complement strand
TGAAACTGCGCCAGGTCTGTTGCCATCCCGCGCTGGTGAAAATAGAGAAAGCGCAGGCGGTCAGGCAGTCGGCAAAACTGGCCATGCTCATGGAGATGCTGCCAGAAATGATCGAGGAGGGCCGGCACATCCTGCTGTTCTCCCAGTTCACCGCCATGCTGGACCTGATAGAAACGGAACTGAAAAACGCGGGGATCGGCTATGTCAAACTCACCGGCCGGACCCGCGACCGGGAAACCCCGGTGCGACAATTCCAGGATGGCGAGACACCGCTGTTCCTCATCAGCCTCAAGGCCGGCGGCGTGGGCCTCAACCTCACCGCCGCCGACACCATCATCCACTACGACCCCTGGTGGAACCCGGCGGTGGAGCGCCAGGCCACGGATCGCGCCCACCGCATCGGCCAGCGCCAGAAGGTCTTTGTGTACAAGCTCATTTGCGAAGGTACCCTGGAAGAGAAAATCCAGATGATGCAAGAGCGCAAGCAGGTCCTGGCCGACGGCCTGTACCGGGACGGCGCCGACAGCGGGCCCCAGTGGGACGAGAAGGATCTGGAAGCCCTGTTCGCCCCCCTGGACCGGGATGAATAGCCAATGCGACACCCGACGGGTCCGGGCATCGCCGCACCGAAGGAAAGTTCCCTGAATGAATCATGACACCCATCGCCTGGTCGACCAGCTCCTGCTGGAGCAGGGCGAATACCTGCCCCTGGAGCTCCTGCTGCAGGAAGGGCGCCAGCTACACCGACTATGAGGCCTGGCGCAGTGGCGAGCTGGACTGCCTCGATGAGATGCTGTTTGGCGATCCGGAGGAAATCGCACAACTGCTGCAACAGGCTGCCGCCTACCTGCAACAACGCGGCTGGCAGGCGGAAGGCCTGGTCTACAAAAACTGGCAAGACAACAACCCGCAACCCCTGCGCTTCAGCCGGGACAGCGCGGTGAACGCCTGTTTCCACCAGGCTTATCACCAGCCGCGGGACCTGCCCCAGATGGACCTGTTCACCGACTCCCCCACCACCAGCCTCGCCAACGGCATCACCCTGGCACTGATCGATCGCAACACCACCGGGGCCCGCACTGTGCTTGAACGCCTCTACGATACGGCCCCGGATTACGGGCGCCTGGGAGAACTGGAATGCCTGGTGGCAGCCGCGGAAAGCCTGCCTGACGATGTCGGCGATGTGGCGGCAGAACTGCGCACGCTCCAGCAGACCCTGGTTCCGCTGGCAAACGGTTTGCTGGGCAAAGCCAGCCACAACCTGCTGATCCCCCTGTGGCGGCGCCTGTCCCGGGCCCTGCAGGCCCGGGCATTCCAGGCGTCCCAACCCGACTTGCACCGCAGTTACACAGCCTGCCAGTCCATGGACTGGGGCGTCGCCCGCGAGGCCATTGAAGGGGAGCCCCACTGGCGAAGCGAAGCGATATTGCTGCTGCGTCACGCGATGGCCAGCGACTATCTGCAGCACCGGGAAGCTGCCCTGCGGGACTGGTTTTTGTTGTGCTGGCAGCATCCGCAACAGGTCGATGCGCTGGCAAGCACCGGCAATCAGGCCCTGCGCCAGCACTGGGCATCCTTCCAGGATGCGGATCAGGAGCTGCCGCGACAGGCCTTTCCCGCCTGGCTATTGCTGGCGGTACCCGGCTTCACCCGCCTGCTACCCCAGCCCGGGTCGATGTCCGGGCAGGAGGAAGCGGCCTGTCCCGCGTCCTACCGCACCCTCTACCAGTTGCAGCAATACCGTCTGCAAGCGGAGCCAACAGCAAGGCACGGTGAAGAAATGGCCCTGCGCGCCCAGCTGCAGCGGCAGGACCCGGCCCTGTTCCAGTGCTTTCTCGAGCGTGTCGAAAAATCACGCCCGGAGTGAAGGGCGAAGCGGGCCGCGCGCCCTCAACGGTTCTTCCACTGGGGCTTGCGCTTCTGGGCAAAGGCCCGCGGCCCCTCGATGGCGTCCTCGCTGCTCATCAGGTCGTCGATGGCCGGGTGCTTCCAGCGGGCGGCCGCCAGTTCATCGGCGATGGACTCGGTGTCGCGCATGATGCGCAAGGACTCGCGCACCGAGGTGGGTGAGCTTTCGAGAATCTCCTCGGCCAGCTGCCGGGCGCCCTCCAGTGCCTCGCCATCCGCGGTGATGCGGTTGACCAGCCCCGCAGCCCTGGCTTCCTCCACGTTCAGCCGCCGGCCGGTGAGTATCATCTCGTTGGCCAGCAACCGCGGCACCCGGCGCGGCAGGCGCACCAGGCCACCTTCGCCGGCCACCAGCCCCACCCTGACCTCGGTGAGGCCGAACTGGGACTTGGCATCCGCCACCACCAGGTCGCAGGACAGGCAGATTTCCAGGCCACCACCAACGGCAAAGCCATTGACCGCGGCGATCACCGGTTTGTAGCGGTTGCCCCGCCGGGTCAGCGCGCCAAAGCCGGTCTTGGGCAGGTAGACCGGGTGCTTGGCGCTGTACTTGAGGTCGTTGCCGGCGGTGAAGGAGTCCCGGCCGGCACCGGTGATGATCGCCACCCACAACTGCGGATCGGCGAAGTAGGCGTCGAAGATCTCATCCAGTTCCTCGTGGGCCGGCGGATGCAGGGCATTGCGCATCTCCGGCCGGTTCATGGTCACTTCCAGCACGTGGCCGCGACGCTCCACCTTGATGAACTCGTAGTCATCCCGCAGCACCGGGGCCTTCGGCGGATACAGGCTATCCAGTTTTTCCAGGGAAAAGGCGAAACGGTTGCCAAAACCGACGGAACGCACCTGCACTTCCCGCCCCAGGGGATCGACATCGATCATCTCCTGCAGGGTTTCGGCGTCATTATCCGCCGTGTTGGCGTAAAAGCGCTGGCCACTCTCGCTCAGGTGACCGACCACGACCCCGTAGGAGGGCCCTTCCTTGTCATAGACCACGGTATAGGTGTCCACGATGCCGACCCCATCCGCCTCGAAGGCCACCTCCACCGGCTCCACGGTATCCAGTTGCGCCTGCAGAGCGCTGCTGTCGCAGGGAACGAAGGCGCGGGGTGCAGTGGAATACACCCCGGCGGCGTACTTGGACAACTGGCCGCCGTTGGCGCCAATCAGGCCGTAGCTGCCGGGTTTGCTGCGCAGGCGCTCCACCATGGTGGCCAGGGCGTGCATGGAGTAGCTGTTGCCGGGGCCGCCGAAATAGGGCAGGCCACCGGTGATGGTCAACCCGCGGGGATCGTTGTAGGCGATCCCCAGGCCGTCACAGACATTGGAAACCGCAATGGGGAAGCAGCTGTAGAAGTCGATAAATGCCAGCTGACCGGCTTCGATACCGGCGGCGGCCAGGGCCTGCTGGCAGCTGCGCACCGCGCTCGGCGCCTTGCCGAGTTCGGCGCGGTACTGGATGGGGCGCTCCTGAGCGTGGGCATAGCCGTGCAGGAAGACCCACTGGGACTCGGGGATGCCGAGTTCCCGCGCCACGCCGACGCAGGTCAGCACCAGCGCGGCGGCCTGATTCACCTGGTCGCGCGCCACC
>JBKDZQ010000726.1:0-2197 GCA_047971325.1 Parahaliea sp. | reverse complement strand
GATATGACCGAGGAAATTGCCGGTGGTGACATGGCGCCGGTGGTTTCCGGTTTTATCGATTACCTGAGCGATCAGCCCACCGCGGTCAGCGAGCTTTCGAAGCTGATCAACACACCTGCCGCCTCCGTGGAGGAGGCGGCACCGAAGGACGGCGATGTCTGAGCTGGCCTACGCCGGTGTGCAGGCGCTGGTGTCCTGGCTGGTGCTGACGGTGGCGGTTTCACAGCTGGTATCCTGGGGCTATCCGCTGTTCCGTCGCTTTGCGCGTCGTGGTCGTGCCAGTGACCGGGCGCTGGCACAGTTCAGCTACGGTGTGCTCGGACCCCTGGTGGCTGCCATCAGCGTTGTTCTCATCATGCTGCCGGAATCCGCCGCCCTGCTGGTACCCAGCCACTGCCATCACGGCAGCTGCCTCCCGCACCGTCCGGAAATCGGCTTTCACAGTCCCGCCGGGGCGATTCTGGTGGCTGCCAGCCTGGTGGTTCTGCTGCTGGTTGTTGTGGCGTTTCAGCGCACCCTTCGCCATGCCCGGCGGCGCCTGCTGGCGCTCAGCCTGTTGTCGTTCCGTAAAAAAAAGGACGATGTCTCTGGTGACATTGTCTATTCCGTGGTGGAAAGCCCGGCCCAGCTGGCCTGGTGTGCCGGCATGCTGCGCCCGCGGGTTTTTATCTCCACAGGCATGTTGGCGGAACTCGACAGGGACGAATTGTCAGCGGTGCTGGCGCATGAGCGCGCCCACGCCCGGCGCAGGGATAATTTGCTGCAGGTGGTGCTGCGCTGGTTCACCCTCGCCTGGAGCCGCAGCCAGCGCGCGCGTTTGCTGGCGGATTTTGCCAGCAGCAGTGAGCAGTCCTGCGATGAGGCGGCCTGTGCAAGGCCCGGCGCTCGGGCTGTGCTGATCCGTCTGCTGGAGCGTTTGCACCCCCGGCGCGGCGTGCCCGCCGGGGGCCGGCAGAGCGGATTTCAGGAGCCGGATATTCAGGAACGCCTGGATGCGCTGCGCAACGCAGCCCAGGGTGACAGCCTGGCACTGGCCTGGTTGTTCCTGGCCGGGCTGTGGCTGGTGGGCATGGTCTTGCTAACCGGCATCACTCACCGTCTGATCGAGGTATTTACCTTCACCTGAGGTGAGGGTGGGTCGGCGGGCCCGGTTGCCGTTCTCAGTCGTCTTCATCAAGCGCCATCCACCGCTCCAGCGCCGCTTCCAGTTGCTGCTGCACGGTGGTCAGTTCCGCCAGCACGGTTTCCGTGGTTTCGCGACCCCGCTGGTAGAAGTCCGGCTCGGCGATGGTGGCTTCTAGTTCCGCCTGTCGTTGTTCCAGAGTGTCTATTTTTCCCGGCAGTTCGTTCAGCTCCCGCTGTTCCTTGTAGGAGCGCTTCTTCTGTTTCGCGGGTGCGGGCTTCGCGGCTGGTACAGCGCTGGTCGGGGTTGCGGCTTTCGCTGTCGCCGCGCTCAGTCGTCCGCCCCGGGCTTCCCAGTCGCTGTAGCCGCCGGCCTGTTCGTTCACCACGCCATCGCCTTCCACCACCAGCAGGCTGGTGACCACCCGATTCATGAAGTCGCGGTCGTGGCTGACCAGGATGACGGTGCCGTCGAAATCCAGCAGGATTTCCTCCAGCAGTTCCAGCGTTTCGATGTCGAGATCGTTGGTGGGCTCGTCCAGCACCAGCAGGTTGGCGGGCTTGCTGAACAATTGCGCCAACACCGCGCGGTTTTGTTCGCCGCCGGAGAGGGCCTTGACCGGGGTGCGCACCCGATCGGGCGTGAACAGGAAGTCGCCGAGGTAGGAGATGGCGTGCTTGCGCTTGCCCTTGATATCGATGAACTCCTGCCCGCCACAGACGCTGTCGATCAGGTTCTTGTCCGGGTCGAGGGCGCCGCGCAACTGGTCGGAGTAGGCGATTTCCAGCTTGCTGCCGAGGGTCACACTGCCGTCGTCGGGTGCCAGTTCCCCCAGCAGCAGCTTCACCAGGGTGGATTTGCCGGCGCCGTTGGCACCGACGATGCCCACCCGGTCGCCGCGCTGGATGATGGTGGAAAAGTCGCGCAGGATGATCTTGTCGCCGAAGGCTTTGTTCACATCCTGCAGTTCCGCCACGATTTTGCCGGATCTGCTGGCGTCTTCCAGGGCAAAGCTGGCCTTGCCCACCCGCGCCCGGCGGTTGCGGTGTTCCTCCCGCATGGCCTTGAGGGCGC
>JBKDZQ010000725.1:0-7071 GCA_047971325.1 Parahaliea sp. | reverse complement strand
TGCGCTATTCGCGACCAGATTCGTCTTGGACAGCTGTCCCGGTTCCAGATCCTGGCCATCGGCATCTGTCTGCTTATCAATACCATCGACGGATTTGACGTATTGATCATCGCCTTTGTCGCGCCCCAACTGGCCGTCGAATGGCAGCTGTCGGCCGATGCGCTGGGCATGTTGATGAGCGCCGGCCTGGCGGGAATGACCGCCGGCTGCCTGTTCCTGGCCCCCTTCGCCGATAAATTCGGCCGCCGCAAACTCATCCTGTTTAGCCTTACGCTCACCAGTCTGGGCATGTTCGCCTCGGTCTTCGCGCCGGGCCCGGGCATTTTGGTCGCGCTGCGCTTCATTACCGGCCTGGGTATCGGCACCATGCTGGCCAGCCTCACCACCCTGGTATCGGAATACTCCTCGGAACGCTTGCGGGCCGTGGCCATCAGTTTTTCGCTGGCGGGTTATCCAATCGGCGCCATGTTCGGCGGCGGGATAACCCTGTCATTGATGCAATCGTTTGGATGGCAGGCCGTGTTCCTGACCGGGGCGATCGCCACCGCCCTGATGATACCGCTGGTGCTCAAGTTTATTCCGGAGTCCATCGAGTATCTTATGGTAAAACGCGATCCCGCCGCCCTGGACGAGATAAACGCCATACTCAGCCGGATGGAGAAAAACACCGTCGACGAACTTCCCGAACCCATCGAAGCCCACGGCAACAGCGGCAGCTCGGTCGCCCAGTTGTTATCGCCGGCCTACCGCAGATGGACCCTGCTCGCATGGACGATGTCGCTGCTGGTTTTCGGTTCACTCTACGTCGTGCTGAACTGGACTCCCAAACTCCTGGTCGACAGTGGCCTGGGCCAGGACGAAGGCATTGTTGCCGGGGTGGTCATCAATCTGGGCGCATTTATCGGGGTGTTCGTGCTCAGCGCGCTGGTGATGAAATTCAGTGTGGCTGTTTCCGGCATACTTCTCATGTTATTCGGCTCGGCCTCCATCGTGGTGTTCAGCCAGTACCTGTCGTCGCCGCAGATTCTGCTACCCGTGGCACTCTGTATTGGCCTGGGGGTAAACACCGCGGTGATCTCGATATACTCGGTACTGGCGGATATCTACCCCGCCCGCATACGCACCACCGGCACCGGCTGGACGATTGGTATAGGGCGCCTGAGCGCGGTGGCATCACCGGTGATAGCGGGGTACATGCTGAAAGCCGGCATGGAACCAAAGACCATCTATTTGTTCTACGCCTCGCCGCTGATCCTGGCGGCCTGTGCCATGTTCCAACTGGACAAGAGCAAAATCCAGGCGCGGGCCCAGTCGCCTACATGAGTTGCGCGCACAGCGCCTTCAGCCGGCGGGAAGCAGATCCTGCGCGCTGCCAATCAGCAGCAACTCGTCGGGAGCCTGTTTCGCCACGGCCAGTAGTCGACGCCCCTGCTCCAGGGTCCGCTCGGTCAAATCATCCCGGACGCTGCGGGGCCGCTTGTGTCGCCGCGAAACACCGGATGCGAAGCGGGGGTGAAACCACCTCCCGCCGACCTGCTGATACTGGCCGCTGAGTCGGCGGGAATGGACGAGGGAAGCGGAATAAAAGCCTAGCCAGCCCGCTTGTCCAGTGCTTCGGCGCCGAACTTCTGTTCCTTGAAGGCGCGCTTGCGCTGCTGCCATTGGGCGAGGTTGTGCTGGGACTCAGCCAGCTCTTTGTCCATCAACTCGGCGTAGCGGTCGACCCTGGCGGTGATCTCCACCTGGATGCCATTGGGGTCATACATGTAGACCGACTTGACGAAGCCGTGGTCCACCGGGCCCAGGCAGGACTTGCCCCTGGAGTTGATATAGGCCTGCCACTCCAGCATGGCGGCTTCGCTTTCCACCTCAAAGGCCAGGTGCAGATTGAAGCTGTGCTTGCGCTCCAGCCATTCGTTGTCGATGGTTTCCGGAGCATCAAAAAAGGCCACGTAATTGCCGTCACCCATTTCAAAGAAGATGTGCAGGAAGGGGTTTTCGGCGCCGTTGCCGGGTTCGTTTTCCGAGCTGAAAGCGGCGGCCAGCTTCAGGCCCAGAATATCCGTGTAAAACCAGATGGTCTGTTCCGCGTCGCGGCAGCCATAGGCGGCGTGGTGAATGTTACTGATGGTTTTCAGCGGTCGTGTTAACTCCGACATGGTAGCTATCCTCACATAAAAGGGTTGGTATCATCGACGCCGCGAATAACAGTGTGCGCGGCTGGTTACATGGAGTGTTTCCACTCACTGCGACAGCTCCTCCCGGAGCTGTCGCTTCAATATCTTGCCGTTCGGGTTGCGGGGCAGGTTCTCGCGGTAGATGACTTCGCGAATCCGCTGGCGCTTGCCCACCCGCTCGTTGGTCCAGTCGGTCAGTGCTTTGGCACTGGGGCGCTCTGCCCGGGGACTCGCCACCACCAGGGCAACCGGGGTTTCCCCCCACTGGCTGTCGGGCATGGCGATGACCGCCACTTCCGACACCGCCTCGTGGCCGATCATCACGCTCTCGATATCCGCCGGATAGATGTTCTGGCCACCGGAGAGAATCATGTCCTTCTTGCGGTCGACGATGTAGAGGTAACCCTCTTCATCCACCCGCCCGACATCACCGGTGCGCAACCATTGCTTGCCGGATGGATCGAAAAACATGGCCTCCCGCGTGGCATCGGGCCGGTTGTGGTACTCCTGCATCCAGTGCACCGAACGCACGCAAATCTCGCCGGTGTTGCCCCAGTCCAGAATGCGGTCGTCGTCATCGATGATGAGGTAGTCGTGCCCACGCACCGGCTTGCCCACGGAGCGCAGGCGCCCCGCGGCCTCCTCGGGCTGCAGGGTGGTCATGAAGCCCTCGGTGAGTCCGTACAGCTCGATCACCTGGCAGGCAAAGTTCCGGCTGATTTTCTGTTTCAGTTCCTCGAACAGGGGCGAGCCACCGGAAATAACAGCCTGCAGGCTGGCCACCGCCTCTGATGAAAAACCCGGGGCCTCCATGATGCGCTGGAACTGCAGGGGCACCATCATGGTGTGGGTAACCCGGTATTGCCTGACCGCGTCGATCCATTGCTGCACGTCGAAGCGGTCCTGGATGATGCAGGTGCCACCGACGACCAGCGAGCAGAACAGCGAGGCCCAGGCGATATTCGAGTACAGCCCGATGGGGCAGATGGAAATGGCGCCGAAGTGGTAGCGATGGGCCAGCCCCAGCTCGTACATGGACTGGGTGCGCCGGCGGTGGAGATGCTTGATGCCCTTGGGCAGGCCGGTGGTGCCGGAGCTGTAGATGATATTGCAGGGATCGCCGTCGTCGATGGCCACCTGCGGATTGCCGTCAGGCTGGGCCTCGCGCCAGGCGCAATATTCCTTCCCTGCCTGCTGCCCCAAACGGAACACCAGATGGAGGTCCAGGCCCGGCACCCTGTCCAGATGCCCGCAGAGAGCGTCGTACTGGGGGCCGCTGAAAAAGGCCGCGCGTGCCCCGGCGTCGGTGAGCATGCCGGCCAGGCCATCGGCACTGACACTCAGGTTGAGGGGCACGGCTACCGCGCCGGATTTGAAAATGCCGTAGAGCACTTCCACATATTCGACCGAATTGGCCATGAGAATGGCCACGCTGTCGCCCCGGCACACCCCGCCCGCGATCAGGCCGTTGGCGACGGCGTTGGATCGTCTGTCCAGCTCGCGCCAGCTGAGGCTCGTGTGTTGGTCAATGACAGCAGCCTTGTCCGGATACCACTTTGCGTGCAGGCTTACCAGTTCATGGAGCAAAGGAGAGCGTATGTCGAACTGCATTCTTCCGGCCTCCGCAGAGGTGTCAGGGAACATATTGAATATACACTAACAAGGTCTAATATACATTAAAAAATATGACCACAAAGACCTCCGGTCCTGGCTGCCGGCGTGCGGGTCAGTTGTGATTATAGGCGCTTTCGGTGACGGCCTCAGCGGGGTAGCAGGCCCTGAGTAAAGGCCTGGTTGAAGGCCTCGGCAATCTGTTCGCCGCTGAGGCCGGCATTTGCCTTGAACCACTTTGGGGTCCAGTTGACGGCGCCGAGGATGGCGTCGCAGGTGATGGTCGGGTTGTCGGTGGCGATGCTGCCCTCGGCTACGCCGTCGATCAGCAACTGGGTGATGCGCTTGGTGTGCTGGCTGGAGCGGCTGCGGATGGTTTTCTGGTGTTCGGGTTTGAGGGAGGGGATTTCGCTGAGGATAGCCACCGGGCCATCTTCCCCGCAGACGTACTCCAGCTGGAAACGTATATACAATTGCAGCCTTTCCAGGTTGGTCTGGCCCTGGGCCATGGCCTGGTCCAGGGCCTGTGCTCCCAGGTCAAGGGCGCGCATGTAGCAAAGGGTGACTAGCTCTTCCTTGTTCTTGACGTAGTAGTAAAGGGCAGCGTCGGTGATGCTGAGCTTCTTCGCCACATCCTTCAGCGAGGTGCCGCTGATCCCCTTCTCATTGAAACACTCGGCGGCTACCTTAAGTACGATGTCCCGTTTCAGGCGACGCTGTTCGGTCTTATTGAAGTGCCAGTTGAGGTCATTGGATGTTGTAGTCATGTTCTTTCCGCTGGGTCCGCCACCTGATTGTGGTGGTCCCCTGTCCGTTGTTTGCCGCCAAAGCGAGTGTCAGCAAGTGCGCGGCCGCCCGGCTGAAAAGCCGTAAAGTGTAACATGCCGGCCGTGAAAAAAATTAAAGCCCGCCCAACCTCTCCACCCCTGCCCGCATGGCGCGCTGCCCCGGTTGCGGGCGCCGCCAGGTCATTTGCCGCCGGCCGCTTTCCACTGGGCGCGCATTTCCCGCTTCAGCACCTTGCCGGTGGCGTTGCGCGGGAAGGTGTCCACGAAGACGTAGCGCCGGGGCACCTTGTAGCCCGCCAGGGTGTTGCGCAGGTAGCTTTCCAGTTCCTTGCCGCTGACGCTGGCCCCGGGCTCCAGAATCACGCTCGCCAGCAGCGACTCCCCCCATTTCTCGTCGGGTATGCCGATGATTGCGACATCGGCTACCGCCGGGTGCTTGATCAGCTCGTTCTCGATCTCCACCGGGTAGATGTTTTCGCCGCCGCTGATGACCATGTCCTTGATCCGGTCGACCACGTAAAGATAGCCCCGTTCATCCATATAGCCGGCGTCGCCGGAGTAGTACCAGTCGCCCTCAATGGCCTCGGCGGTGGCCTCCGGGCGATTCCAGTAGCCGGTCATCACCCGGTCCGAGAGGCAGGCGATCTCGCCGATCTCGCCCGCGGGCAGGTCTTTGCGGTCGGGGTCGACAATGCGGATGGCGCTGCTGCCAAAGGGCTTGCCGGCGGAGGCCAGTAGCTTGCCGGCGTTGGGCACGCAGTCCCTGGGGCCGAGATAGGTGACGCCTCCGCAGCACTCGGTCATGCCGTAGGACAGGGCGAAGCCGCACTTGAGCACCCCCTGCGCCTCCCGCAGCAGCTCCACGGTGATGGCGGAGCCGGAAATCAGCAGGGTGTCGAGGTAGCTGAGGTCGTGGCTGTGAATGTCCGGCAGGCGCACGATCTCGTGGATCAGGGCCGGTGGCAGCGGCACCACCCGGATCTTGCGCTCCACCAGCTGGCGCACCACCTCGGCGGGCAAGGTCTCGCGCATGATCACCACCTGGCCGCCGGCGTACAGGCAGGCCAGGGAGAGATTGGCGCCGGCGATGTGGAACAGGGGCATGGTGCACAGCACCGAAGCCCCGGGTTCATGCATCACCGGCCACATCGACAGTCCCTCCACCGCGGCCACGATCATGCAGCGATGGCTGAGCATGACGCCCTTGGGGTGGCCGGTGGTGCCGCTGGTGTACATCTGTACCGCGCGCTCGGTGGCGGTGGGGGCGCGGCGGGTGGGCGGGGTGTCGGGCTGGCCGGCCAGCCAGTGCTCCAGGCTGTTGTCGCCCTCGCCACCGACCACGATGACTTTCTTCAGCCGTGGTGTGCTGGCCTGGCACGCCAGGGCGACGTCGACAAAGTCGGGGCCGACGAAGAGATACTCTGACTCAGAGTCCTCCACGATGTAGGACACCTCGCTGGCGGTGAGCCGGAAGTTCACCGTGACCATGCACACGCCCGCCTTGGCGGCGCCGAACAGGAGGTAGAAGAAATTGTCGGAATTCTTGTCCAGGAAGGCGATATTGTTCTGCCGGGCCAGACCATCACTGTCGAAGGCATTGGCCACCTGGTTGCTGCGCCGGTCGAGCTCCCGGTAGGAGATAAAGGTGTCATTGTAGATCAGCGCAGTGCTGTCCGGGTGGTTGCGCGCGTGGAGTTCGGGCAGGGTTGCGAGGGTGTCAATCTGGCTGTTTTTCATGGGGCCTCGTCGGTGTCGCTGGGTGCCGGCGGTTGTCCGCCGGCTTTTATTGGGTATCGGGTCTGGTCTCAGGCCAGGTTGTGCTTTTCGAGCCAGTCCGCACAGGCGTGGGCCGCTTCATTGGCCTTGTCCTGCTGGCCAAAGTAGTAGTGGTTGGCGCCTTCTATCCACAACAGCTCCTTGTTGTCATGGGCAACAGCTTTGTACAGGCCACTGGTGTGCTCCGGCGTGATGCCGTCGTCGGCGGTGTTGCCGATCACCAGCACCGGTACAGAGACATCCGCTGCGCAGCGCAGTCCGTCGGCGTTGGCATCGTCGTAGCTCCACTGGGACAACCAGGAACGCAGGGAACAGAAGCGGGCCAGGCCCACCGGGCTGTCGTTGACCACCTTGGGATCGCCAAGGAAACACCAGTTGGGCTTGCGGTCGTTGGGGTCGATGCTGGGGTCCAGCCACTTGGGCTCCGCCATGGTGCGGTGCACCACGAAGCCGAACTCCCGGTTGGGCTCACCCGCGGCGCGGTAGGCAGCCAGCTTGTCCTTCACCCAGGCGGTAATGCGGCGGTTGCGCGCAACCTGGGCAGCGCGGAAACGCTCCAGGTACTCCTTGCTATAGGGTGGCTGGTTGGGGTTGTCCGGGTTGTAGATATCCAATTCCGGGTCGCGGTTCTCGGGGTTGTTCTCATCAATCACCGAGGGATCCAGCCACTCGGTGAAAGTGCGGTGGCGGGCCAGGTGGGCGGCTACCAGCATCATGCC
>JBKDZQ010000724.1:0-3128 GCA_047971325.1 Parahaliea sp. | reverse complement strand
CGTGGGTCTTTGAGCCGCAGGATTCGTTCGAGCAGTGGGGTGTTCTGGCGCATGGATAAAAGCCGTGAGCATCCCGCGTTCGCGTGGATCATGCAAGTGGCGCCGCGCCTTTGCTCATCCTACTGTACAAAAAACGTTCATGCGTTTGCCCTGGCTCATGATCCACCTCCGGGATACAGCCGGGTAAATTGTCTTTAGCATATTCGTGTTCGTTTTGTCACCAAGAAAGGTATCTACCCGCCGCGGTCGGACTTCAAACACACCCCGCATGGCAATGGTATGTTCCGCTGGACAGGCACTGGCAAAAGGCGCACATTGATTCGGCGACGGTAGCAGTACCCTCGTGGGGTCACCTGGCAAATGGCACCGCGTGCTGCGCGGCGGGTCCTGGAACAACAATCCGGACAACCTCCGCGCCGCCAACCGCAACAGGAACAATGCCGACAACCGCAACAACAATGTCGGGTTCCGGGTGGTGTGTCGCCCACATCGTCTCCGCTCCCGGCGCCGCCGGATGCGGCGCGGGGAGCGCCACCTTTGGGCACGCGCTACTTTCCGACATTGCCCGCCGTTCACGGATGGCGGGCCGAGGCGGGCTTCATAGATGATGGCGCAGGCGCGTCCCGTCCGCGGCATAAGCCCGGGCCTATACAGAAGCGGGCGGCGCCCCCGGTGCTCTCGGCACCCGGCGCCGCCTTTTTTGCTTCAGGCTTTGCGCCCGCCGCTCTCCCGCCTGAGCCAACCGCCCAACAGGCGGCCAATCTCCAGCAGCATGCGGCTGATGTGCTCGTACTGGCCATCGCTCAGCCAGCGCCACTGATGAGCCAGCCGCAAATAGATGCGCAGGCGGCCGAGGTGACGGTCCGCATTGCGCAGGGCCTGCTGCCGGCGCTGGCCACGTTCGGTCTGGGCTTCCACCAGGGCGTCCTGCAAATCCAGCGCCGAATCCATCAGGCGCCGGGTCAGGGAAAAACGATAGGCTTTCGGAAAATGTTCTGATTTTGGCAACAGCCAGGCCAGCAGGTCGAATACCCGGCTCTGGATGAGCAGTTCATCAGCCATGGTGATGCTCCTGGAAAGTAAACGAAGTGATGCATGGCGACGAATGGGCGGTGAATACACGGCGAATGCGAGGAAGGCCGCATGGCAACACCAAGTCCGGCGCTGCCGGCACCCGCGGAACAATCCAGCCTGCTACAGCAGGTCTGTGACTGGGGCAATCTGCTACAGGCTTTCCGCTCCGCCGCCAGGGGCAAGCGTAGCAAGCCCGCCACCGCCCGGCTGGAGTCGCGCCTGACCGATCACCTGCTGCTGTTGCAAACCGAACTGTCGATTGCCACCTACCGGCCCGGCCCCTACCGCCACTTTGCGATTCACGAACCCAAGCGGCGGCGAATCAGCGCCGCGCCCTTTCGCGACCGGGTGGTTCATCATGCCTTGTGCCGTGTCATCGAGCCACTGTTCGAGCGGGCCTTCATCGCCGATTCCTACGCCAATCGCCGGGGCAAGGGCAGCCACCGCGCCATCGACCGGTTTCAGCACTTTGCGCGGAATTACACATACGTTATGGCCTGCGATATCCGCCAGCACTTCGCCGCCATCGATCACGCCATATTGCTGCAGATTCTGCGACGACGCCTGCCGGACAGTTCCCTCGACGGTCTGCTGGAGTGCATTGTCGCCAGTGGAAATGGCGTACTGGAGCAGGAATACCAGAAGGAGTGGTTTCCCGGAGACGACCTGCTGGCCGCCTGTCGCCCGCGCGGCCTGCCCATCGGCAATCTCACCTCCCAGTTCTGGTCCAACTGCTACCTCGACCCCTTCGATCACTTTGTCAAGCGCGAACTGCGCTGCGCGGCCTATCTGCGCTATGTCGACGATTTTGCCCTGTTCAGTAACAGCAAGGAGGAACTGTGGCAGTGGAAACAGGCGGTGATCGCGCGGCTTGCCCGCTACCGGCTGGCCCTGCACGAACAGCGCTGCCAGGTTCACCCGACCCGCTGTGGCACTCCCTGGCTGGGTTTTGTAGTGTACCCGCAAAAACGTCTGCTGAAAGCCCGCAAGGCGCGCTATGCCACAGCCCGCCTGATTCGGCGCCAGGCGGACTGGCGGGCTGGCCGTATTTCCTTTGCCGAGTTCGATGCCTCGGTACGGGGCTGGATCAACCATGCCGGTCATGGCGATACCTGGGGCCTGCGGCGGACGGTATTTGAGCGCCTGTTCGCGGCGCGTTATGCCGGTGGTCGCAGGGCCAAAAAATTCGCGGGGGCGGCGCGGAGGATGAACGGATTGAAGTTCCAGGACCCGCCGCACAGCACGCGGCCAGTACAATCACCCCCGTTTTCCTCCAGCCAGGCGCTGCCATCGGCCGGCGCACCTTCGTAGCTACCGTGCCAGCAGTCCTGCACCCACTCCCACACATTGCCATGCATATCGTACAGACCCCAGGGATTGGGAGCGAAGGAGCCCACCGGAGCTGTCTGTTTATTATCCCACTCGCTACCACAACCATCACAGTTGGCTCTGCTTTGGCCGATTTCATCTCCCCAGCTGTAGTTGGTCTTCATGCCCGCCCGCGCCGCGTATTCCCACTCGGCCTCGGTCGGCAGACCGCAGGACTGGTCGGTTACCAGGCCCAGCCACCGAGCATAGGCCTGGGCATCGTCCCAGGACACATCGATCACAGGTTGCCTGTCTCTTCCCCAACCTCGGTCTGTCGGCGATCGATGGCCAAAAGCCTCGGCAAAAATGTCATACTCCGCAAAAGTAACCTCATACCTGCCCATCTCAAAAGCTGCCAGAGTTACCGGATGAGCACGTTGTTCATCGCTATCGCCATTGTTCGATCCCATATCGAATGAACCCGCCGCTATTGGCTGCATTTCCGGAACCATAGGCTGTTCAAACAACCCGCTGCGTACTTTCAGCACATAAAGCGCCTGATGGCTTGATAGCTGGTGTTTTACGGAGAAATAGAAGAAAATGGCAGCCATTGTCGCCAACAAAGCTAGTACAGAAACCTGTTAATTACGAAACATAATGGCGAGCCATCTTGACATCCGCGTCCTGACGAGTGAACGTCCACTCGATGCCACGCTGTTCGGCATTGCGTCGTTGTTGCCATGCAT
>JBKDZQ010000723.1:0-5039 GCA_047971325.1 Parahaliea sp. | reverse complement strand
GAGTCTCCTGTTGTCAAGCAAAACCGTCTGTCTGCGGGGCGGCGGAGCGCGTTGTGGCGGTGCGCCGCTTGCCTCCAGGCGAGCCCCGGGGGCGCTTCGTCAATTTCCTGTGTCATTGCTGTCAGATGCAGCGCGAGAGGCTGCCCGGGCTTGCGCCGGGTTGTGTCGCGTCTGGTCACAGGGTCGATCCTTTGTTTTCCTTGACATGAAGGATCATGAAACCTACCATACGTTTGGTAGTAATTCTAAGGCACGGGGATGGCGCCCTTACCTGCAAGAGGGAAATGATGGCGCTGACCCGTGGTCACCTGCGGGCGCTGAACCAGGTGGCCGGTCTTTCCCGTGACAACAACCAGGAAGAAGGGAAAATCATGTCGAGAGCAGTGGTACTTGCCGAGCGCCCGTCCGGTGCGCCGCGCGTCGATAACTTCAGGATAGTCGATGAAGCCGAGAGGGCGCTTGCCGATGGCGAGCTGCGCATTGAAAACCACTTTCTGTCGCTCGATCCCTACATGCGGCCGAAGCTCAATGAAGAGGTGCCCTATGGCGAGCCGCTCAAGCTGGGTGACGTTATTATCGGCGAGACAGTGGGGGTTGTAAGCGAGTCCCGGTCGGCATTGTACCAGGTTGGCGAAGTAGTGTGCGCACTGAGTGGCTGGCGCACCCAATACGTCACAACCGATACCGACGATTCCCTGATCAAGGTCGAAGACACCGAGTTACCGCTCTCGGTTCATCTTGGCGCGGCCGGTATGCCCGGTCGAACCGCGTATTTTGGTTTGCTGAAACTGGGCAAACCGAAAGCGGGAGATTTGCTGGTCGTTTCGGCGGCGTCCGGTGCCGTGGGGTCAGTGGTAGGACAGATCGGCAAGCTGTTTGGTTGCCGTGTCGTGGGCGTTGCGGGAGGGCCGGAAAAATGCCGCTACGTGGAGCAGCACTACGGCTTTGATCGCTGTCTGGATTACAAGAACGAGGGTTTTGCCGCGGCTTTGCGCGCAGCCTGTCGCGGAGGCATCGATATTTATTTCGAGAACGTCGGGGGGGCCGTGACGCGGGAGGTTGCTGGCCTGCTCAACCATGGTGCGAGGGTGCCGATTTGCGGTTACATTTCTGCCTATGACAACCTCAGCGATGCCGAAACACCCATGGATGTATTTGGCGCACTGGATGATCCACCGGAGCACAGGTTCTTTCTTACGCCCGAATGGCGGAAGGAGTTTGTCGGCGCCACCAGGCAGCTTTCCGCCTGGGTGTCCGAAGGCAAGATTCGCTACTCGGAGTCAATCGCCGAAGGCATCGACAATGCACCGGCGGCATTCATAGGCATGTTGAGAGGCGAAAATATGGGCAAGCAACTGGTTCGACTGAACGTCGGGAGCAGCAAATGATGACACAGACCAGGTCGATCTTCGTTACCGGGGCTGCCCACGGTATCGGTCGGGCAACGGCCCTGCACTTTCATCAGCAGGGCTGGTTCGTAGGTGTTTACGACAGAGAGCCGACAGGCCTTCAGAGCCTGGTTGAAGAGCTTGGGGATCGCGCCATCAGTGGCAGCTTTGACGTTTCCGACCGCTCGGCTTTCAGTCAATCCATGGCCGAGTTTCAGCAGGCGACCAATGGTCGTCTCGATATGATGTGCAATAACGCCGGTATATCCGCCGGTGGCTATCTGGATGAAATACCCCCGGAGGAACTGCGTAAGGTTGTCGACGTCAACTTCATGGGGGTCATTAACGGCATGCTCGAGGCCCTTCCACTGCTCAGGCAGACCGCCGGGTCACTCTGTCTCAATGTGTCCTCTGGCTCGGCCGTCTTTGGTGTTGCGGGAATGGCGGTGTATTCGGCAACCAAAGCAGCCGTTTCGACACTGACCGAAGCAATGAGCGTCGAGTGGCGTCGTTATGGCATTCGCGTTGCCGACGTCCTGCCAGGTATTGTGCGCACCAACATCTGGCAGGACAGCAAGCGCTACCGGAATCACAAGGTGGCCTCCAATCACAGCCATATCGTGGCTACGGGCCGGGGCTTCAACGACAACGAAGCCATATTAAGTGCGCAGGAAATGGCGGAGGTCATCTGGCGTGCCTACGATTCCGACAAGCTGCACCACTTCTATCCGGACTATCTCAGGGAGCGGGCAGTGGACGCGGTGATGAACCCGGAGGTCATGCGGGACACGCAGATCAAGCGTCAGTCAAAATAGCATCCAGCTGGAAGTGCGCTCACGACTTCATTGACCAGCAGTTGGGGCGCGGCGTCAGTCGCATGGCCGGGGCGCAGCGAGGCCAGCCACTGTGAGTACTGGGTGGAGTCAACTGCCGCTCGCGCAATCACGTGATTCTATACAGGGCGATCTTTATCCGTCACCCACTGGCGAAGAACAGCGTTTGACAAACAATCGATAGTTTGTTTAATTGTGGCGAGCTTGATACAGGTGTTTCCTGTTGGTCTGAAGGCGTGACTGATCTGTTAGGACAAAAGCAATGAACCGAGAGACCAAACTTTTTGAGCCTTTCACCCTGGGCGAGCTGAAGCTATCCAATCGTATCGTGATGGCGCCCATGACCAGAAGTCTGTCTCCGGGGAATGTGCCTAATGCGGATGTCGTGGAGTACTACCGGCGCCGGGCTGCTGGTGGTGTCGGGCTGGTCATAACGGAAGGCTCGTGCATCGGGCATCCCGCCGCCAATGGCTTCAGGGATGTACCCTATATGTACGGTGACGAAGCCCTGGCCGGGTGGCAAAAAGTCGTCGGCGCGGTACACGGCGAGAACTCGAAGATCGCTGCGCAACTGTGGCATGTCGGGGCTGTGCGCCGTCTGGGCGCGGAACCGGATCCTGCCGTGCCCGGCTACGGCCCCTCTGGCATGGCGCTGACTGGCAAGGTCACAGGGCACGCAATGACTCTGTCGGACATCGAGCAGGTAATACGGGCCTATGCCGATGCCGCCAGGGACGCCAGAAGGGTCGGCTTTGACGCGGTGGAAATCCACGCTGCCCACGGCTACCTCATCGACCAGTTTTTCTGGCAGGGTACCAACAAACGCACTGATGCCTACGGCGGGTCGATGGCAAACCGCGGTCGCTTTGCGGTAGAGATCATCAAAGCTGTGCGGGCCGAGGTGGGCGAGCGCTTTCCGGTCATATTCCGCTTTTCACAATGGAAGCAGCAGGACTACGGCGCCCGGTTGGCGACGACGCCCGAGGAACTCGGCGAATTCCTCGCACCACTGAGTGAGGCGGGAGTGGATGTTTTCCACTGCTCCACACGGCGCTTTTGGGAGCCGGAGTTCAAAGGCTGCGAGTTGAATCTGGCGGGATGGACAAAAAAACTCAGCGGCAAGCCAACCATCACTGTGGGCAGTGTAGGGCTGGATAATGACTTCATTCCAGATGACGGAAGTGTGGAAATTGCGGCGGGCAACGTGTCCGGCCTCGATGAGCTGTTGCAGCGCCTTTGCGCCGGTGAGTTTGATCTGGTGGCGGTAGGCAGGGCGCTCATAGCGAATCCGGAGTGGGCGAGCCTGGTGAGGATGGGGCGGACCGACAGGCTCAGGGGCTATGACAAGTCGCTGCTCGCCTCGCTGGATTGAGGATTGTCTGAGGGTAGCTGTTGTTCGGCTCATAGGCGGCAATTGCCTGCGCAAAGCGAAGTACGGTGGGCCGGATAGCACGCATGCAGAAGGTTGTGGCCGTTGCGCGGGCAACATGGGGCATGCCATTGCCTGGCTTGTACGGGAAACTCGAAGCGATGATCGGTCCCGGGACGGTTATTGCTACCAACCGTTCTCGGGTGTCGAGCCGTCTCCTGACATCAACATCGACGATTTCCTGTATGTCGTTGTCAATGAGACAGCAAAAGCCATCAAGGAAGGTGTCTGCAGTGCCGTCGATGTGGGCATTGCCGCGCGATACTCAACCGGTGGCCCCGGGCCCTTCGAAAGCCTGGCAGGCAAAGATCTTCAGGGTGTCCTGGCAAGAACCTGAGTATCTTGCCACTCGATTCAGCAAGCCAATGTTCGAGCCTGTGGACAGGCTGCGGCGGGGTGACTTCAGCAGTACAATCAGTGAAAATGCAGATTGTGGCAGTCACGGTCTGTGCCGATATTGACACCCTGGTGTCCGTCGTGCGTAATGTAATAGTACCAGCCGCTCGAAAAAGCAAGTGTCAACTAACACGGTAATTGAAGGCAAACCGGATTCCAGGATGAGTAAACGCAATGACCGCACCAGGGCAAAACAAAGTGGAAAATACCTGGAAGTGCTCGAAGTGGCGGCAAGAACCTTTCAGCGTAAAGGCTACCATCATGCGAGCATCTCTGATATCGCCGATGAACTGGGCATACTGAAGGGTAGCCTTTACTATTATATTGCCAGCAAGGAAGAGTTACTGGAAGATATCGTGCTCGCTGCACTGCGCGCCTACAGTGACTCTCTCGAGCACGCTCTCAAGCTGCAGGAACCGGCGGAAAAAGTACTTGAAAAAGCAGTAGTGGCATTCCTGAGTCCGGGGAATGTCAGTTACGCCATGAGAGTTGTGTTTATCTCGGAGCGCAAGCATCTCGGGCCCACGGCAAGCAGGCATGTAGAAAAGGAAATTATCCACTACGAAAAGTTGTGGCTGAATGTCATACACAATGGTGTACGGGAGAAAGTTTTCCGCGACGACATTGATCCTTCGATCCTGCTGCGCACTTTTTTTGGCATGGCAAACTGGTCCTCGGAATGGTTTGACCCCGATGGAAAATACAACCTGGAGCAGCTGGGTGATTTTTTCGCGTCGATATTTATCGACGGCATCAGGAGACGATAAAGCTACTGCAGGAAGGCCGGAAACTCTTCGCGGTTCTTGATTTTCGCCGGCTGCACCAGCGCGTTACTCCGTAAGCGGTCCTGAATCGACACCTTCCAATCCGGTTGGACGCCATGAACATTCTCTCGTGACTCCCGCGCGTCAGGAGATGCTGGTGCTCAGGCAGCACCCGGCGGGTGTGTCTTGTGAGTGATTTCCGAGCCGGTGAAATAGTGCATTTCCCCCG
>JBKDZQ010000722.1:0-7180 GCA_047971325.1 Parahaliea sp. | reverse complement strand
TGGCGCGACCGCGCTCCAGCACCAGGTGCCAGTCATCCAGGCTGGTGATGGAGCGCAGGTCGTGACAGTTGTGGCGCACGCTCTGGGCGTGAGCCGCCAGCGGATTGCCGCGACAACTGTGCTGCAGGAACAGGCCGCTGGCGCGGGACTGGGTAAGCACGTACTGCAGTTCGCTGGCCTGGAAAGAGGGGTTTACAGTCACCAGTATGACCCCCGCCATGGCGGCGCCAAACTCCAGCATCACCCATTCGGGAACACTGCCGGCCCAGACCGCCACCCGCTCGCCGGGTTCAAAGTCTTCTGCCAGCACCCGGGCGACTGCCTGGGACTCGGCGTAGAGTTCGGCGAAGGTCCAACGCGTGCGTTCCGCAGGATTGGCTACCCCGGCGATCAGTGCCAGGCGCCCCGGATGTGCATGTGCGGCATCGGCCAATAATTCACCCAGGGTAATATCACGCAGCGCATACTCCGTCGTCCCTGCAACGTAGGATTTTTTCATGTCTTGCCCACCGTACAACAATTGATTCTTGAAATTTAAAAAAATGTGCGAAAAGCTGCAAGTGTACTGCGACGGACGGCCACACTATCTTTCGACAGCCAGCGAAAAAAGTGTGATCTGAACTTTGCCTAGGTGCCGCAGAATGTTTGCTGCACCACCTGGTCCGGTGTCGGTGGCAGGGCGTGGCGACGCAGCTCGGGGCGGTAGTGAAAGGGCTGCGCCAGGGTTTCCAGCAGGGAATGGAAGGGGGCGAAATCACTTGTTTCCACCGCGGCGGCGATGGCTTCCTCCACCAGATGATTGCGCGCAATGAACACCGGGTTGGCGCGGTACATCAAGGCCTGCCGCTTGCCGGCGGCGAGGTCGTCCTGTTCACAGCGGGCTTGCCAGCGCCGCATCCAGGGCAGGAAGGCGGCGGGCAGGGAAAACAGCTCCGCCGCCCCGGGCGCGCTGCCGGCGGGATTGGCAAAGTCCGCCAGGGCGCGGAAGCACAGCGTGAAATCCACCTCCTCGGCCGCCATCAGCGCGAACAGTTCGGTGCCCAGTTCCCGGTCGCCTTCGCGGTAGCCGCTCCAGCCAAGCTTGCGATTGAGGCCCGCCTGATAGGCGGTCTGGAAGCGGTCTGGAAAGGTGTCGACCGCGGTCTGGGCCAGTTGCATGGCTTCCTGCTGATCCTGGTGCAGCAGCGGCAGCAAGCTCCGGGCCAGCACCGCCAGGTTCCAGTGGGCGATGCCGGGCTGCTTGTGCCAGGCGTAGCGGCCGTGGTGGTCGATGGAGCTAAATACGGTATCGGGGCGGAACTGGTCCATGAAAGCACAGGGCCCGTAGTCGATGGTCTCGCCGGACAGCAGCATATTGTCAGTGTTCATCACCCCGTGGATAAAGCCCAGCAGCATCCACTGGGCGACCAGTGTTGCCTGGCTCCCCATCACCGCCTCCAGCAGCGCCAGGGCGGGGACAGCCGCCTGTGCTGCAGCCGGATAGTGGCGGTTGATCACGTGTTCGACCAGTTGTTGCAGAGCCTGCGTGTCGCGCTGTGCAGCGAAGAATTCCACGGTGCCTATCCGGATATGGCTGTGGGCGACGCGGGTCAGCACAGCGCCGGGCAGTGGCCGTTCCCGGTATACTGTCTCGCCGGTGGTCACCGCCGCCAGGGAGCGGCTGGTCGGCACACCCAGGGTGTGCATGGCCTCGCTGACGATGTACTCCCGCAACACCGGCCCCAGCGGCGCGCGGCCGTCGCCGCCACGTGAGTAGGGCGTCGGGCCGGAGCCCTTGAGCTGGATGTCGAAGCGATCCCCGGCGCGGCTGATCACCTCGCCCAGCAAAATGGCGCGGCCGTCGCCCAGCCGGGGGTTGAAGCTGCCGAACTGGTGCCCGGCGTAGATTGCCGCCAGTGGCGCCGCGCCCTCCGGCACGGTGTTGCCGGCCAGTACCTGTGTGCCCTCGGCCGACGCCAGCCAGTCGGCGTCCAGCCCCAGTTCTTCCGCCAGTGCGCGGTTGACGCGAATCGGGCCCGGTGCCTTCACCGGTGTCGGGTGCAGGCGGCTGTAGAAGGCCTCCGGCAGGGCGGCGTAGCTGTTGTCAAAGGGCCAGGGCTGAGTCATGTCGGTGGCCGGCAGGGAGGCGGGGTTCGACTTTAGCATAAACAGCGGCATTCAACCCCAAGGGGCTGATGTGGTACGCCAGTGCCGGCTTACTCGCGGCCGGTGAGCTCCTTCCACAGGCCGCGCTTGCTGACATAGCAGATGAACAGTGGCACTTCCATGGCCGCGTAGGTGAACAGGCAGAACCAGAACCAGTTGCTGCTGAACAGCACGGCGTTGAAGACGATGTCCCTGCCCTGGAACAGGATGCCGCCAATGCCCAGTGATACACACGATGCAAGAAGGTCGTTGAGGACCATTTTATTGATATCGTTGCCGCAGCGTTTGGGGTAGATGAATCCGTAGGCAATGGCGAGAATGACCAGATTGACAAACAATACGGTCAGTTCCGGGCTTTGCATCGCGCTGCTCCTTGGTGTTGTCCCAACGTCAGTTCGCCGTTATTGATTCGCATGGCAGCACCGGAAATCGGCGGTTTATCATGTTTGCCCATGTTGTCATCCCTTGCAATTTCACCCTTTCTACATCGCCTCAAGACGACTATACTTGCGCCACATGCCGACCCGTGTCCAGTCACTGCTGACCGCCCTTTGCTTCACACTGAGCCTTCTGGTTCAGGTGGGGGAGGCGGCTGCCTGCGTGGGTGGCGGTGTCGACGATGTGACGCACCACGCGGGTCACCAGAGCATGCCCGCAATGGACATGCCGGCGCAGCCGTCCGTGGGTGGCGACTGTTGCCAGGACAGTGCGCACTGCCCCATGCAGGCCTGTTTTACCGGTGCCGCGCTGACGTGTGACAGCGAATTCCCACAATTGCCTCCACCGGCCTCGTTGCTGCCACCGGTTCCGGTGAAAGCAGTGACCAAAGCCTGTTTCCGTTTCGAACGCCCTCCCATTTTTGCCTGACACAGGACAGGTACGCCTGTCGCGAAGGCAATGAACCGCCGGTGTGACCGGCTGCAAGAAAAAAATGGGAAATAGGTATGTTTACTGTGCGATACATGGGCGTCGTGGCGCTGGCATTGTGCCTGCTGCCCGGTGCCAGCCCGACGCTGGCACAGGGTCGGGCGCTCGGTCTGCGGGAGGCTGTGGACCTGGCGTTCCAGCAGGACCCCTGGCTGGAAGGTAGCCGCCTGCGCCAGCAGGCCCTGAATGCCAGTGCAGTGGCCGCTGGCAGCCTGCCGGACCCGATGGTCAGCGTCGGCGCCGCCAGCCTGCCCACCGACACCTTCGATTTCAACCAGGAAGCCATGACCCAGTTCAAGGTGGGGGTGACGCAAACCCTGCCTCGCGGTGACTCGCTGGCGCTGGGCCGGCAGCGCCTGGAGGTGATGGGTGAGCAGCAGGCGCACCTGCAGGCGGACCGCCGGGAGCAGCTGGCTGTGGCGGTGGCCGGGCGCTGGCTGGATGCCTGGCGGGCCGGGGAGAGCATTCGCCTGATCGAGAGCGACCGCTCGTTGTTTGAAAATCTGGCGGAAGTGACCGAAAACAGCTACGCCAACGCCGCCGGCCGGACCCGGCAGCAGGATGTGATTCGTGCCCAGCTGGAGCTCACCCGGCTGGATGACCGGGTAACCTCCCTGCGCCAGCAGCGCGACGCCGCCCTCGGCCAGCTCGGTGAATGGCTGGGCGCCGGCTATGGGGTGGGGGGCGACTTGCCCAGCCTGACACTGCGGGCCGCGCAGCAGATTCGCGGGCAGGCGGAAGTGGACCCGACCTGGCTCGGCCGGGTGTTGTCCGCCCACCCCGCGGTAACCGGCCTGGAGCAGACCATTACCGCCAGTGATATCGATGTCGAGCTGGCCCGGCAGCAATACCGGCCCCAGTGGGGGCTGAACGCCAGCTACGGCTATCGCGACGACGCTCCCAACGGCATGGAGCGCGCGGACCTGTTCTCCTTCGGCGTGAGTTTCGACCTGCCGCTGTTCACCGGTAAACGCCAGGATCCGCAACTGCGGGCCGCCACCGCCCAGGCCCAGGCCAGCCGCACCGACAAAGCACTGGCCCTGCGCCGCCTGCGGGCGGGTTTCGAGGCCGAGCGGGCCCAGCTGGCACGGCTGGAAGAACGCGACACCCTCTACAGCAAGCGCCTGCTGCAGCAAATGCACGATCAGTCCGAAGCCGCCCTCAGCGCCTACACCCATGACGAGGGCGATTTTGCCGAGGCGATGCGGGCGCGTATCGACGATCTCAACGCCCGGGTGGATGCCCTGGGCATTCGCGTCGAGCTCCAGCGCGCCATCATCCGGCTCAACTATTACCTGGCCGGACTCGGCCAGGTTCCCGGTGAGAAGGTACAGCCATGAAAACACCATTGATTGCACTGCTGGGCGCCTTCGCCGGCGCCGCCATCGCGGCTTTGTTGCTGTGGACGCAAGATGGCGGACAGGCGGGCCCCGGTGCCGCCGGGCGCCAGCCCCTGTACTGGGTGGCGCCCATGAACCCCAACTACCGCCGCGACAAGCCCGGCAAGTCGCCGATGGGGATGGACCTGATTCCGGTCTACGACGAGGGCGGGACGGGCGCCGGTCCCGGCACGGTGACCATCGGCCCGGAAGTGGTCAACAACCTCGGTGTGCGCACGGCCACGGCCGAGCGCCGTCCCTGGCAGAGCGACATCCAGACCGTGGGTTATGTGAGCTATGACGAGGATCGCCTGGTGCACATTCACCCCCGGGTGGCGGGCTGGGTGGAACGGCTGTATGTGAAAGCCGCCGGCGACCCGGTGGAGCAGGGCCAGCCCCTCTACGAGCTGTACTCGCCGGAGCTGGTCAACGCCCAGGAAGAGCTGTTGATCGCCCTCAAGCGTGACAACCGCGCGCTGGTGGAAGCGGCCTCCGCCCGCCTGCGGGCCCTGCAACTGAGCGAGGAGTTTATCCGGCAGTTGCGCCAGCGCGGCAAGGCGGTGCAGACCGTGACCTTCTACGCCGTGCAGGGCGGGGTGGTGGATGAGCTGTCGATACGCGAAGGCTTCTATGTACAGCCCGGTACCACCATGCTGTCCATCGGTCAGCTCGGCGAGGTGTGGGTGGAAACCGAGGTGTTCGAGCGCCAGGCCAGCAGCCTGCGCGCCGGCCTGCCGGTGACCATGCGTCTGGACTACCTCCCGGGACGTACCTGGGAGGGCAAGGTAGATTATATCTACCCGGACCTCGACCCCAAACTGCGCACGGTGCGCGCTCGCCTGCGCTTTGCCAACGCCGACGGCTTGCTGCGGCCCAATATGTTCGCCCAGGTCACCATTCACGGGGAGGCCTCCACCGCGACGCTGGTGGTGCCGCGGGAGGCGCTGATCCGTACCGGTCGCCAGGATCGCGTGGTGCTGGCGCTGGGCGAAGGGCGCTTCAAGTCGGTGGCGGTGCGCCCCGGCCGGGTCGGTGAGAACGCGGTGGAAATCCTCGACGGGCTGCGTGAAGGCGATGACATCGTCATCTCCGCCCAGTTCCTGATCGACTCCGAGTCCAGCAAGACATCCGACTTCCAGCGCCTGCAGGCGCCGGAGGTGATGGGCGGCATGAAGATGGATGCCGGCGGCATGGACCACGGCACCATGAATCACGGCGATATGCAAATGGACTCCGACGCCATGGATCACAGCAGGATGGATCACGGGGCGATGGACCACTCGACCCTGGGGGCCAGGGCGAGGGATGTGAAGGCCGCGAATGGAGAGCAGGACGATGATTGAAGGCATTATCCGCTGGTCCATCGGCAACCGCTTCTTTGTCCTGCTGGGCACCCTGATGCTGGTGGGGGCCGGACTGTTCGCCGTGCGCAATACGCCGGTGGACGCCCTGCCCGACCTCTCCGACGTGCAGGTGATCATCAAGACCAGCTATCCGGGGCAGGCGCCCCAGGTGGTGGAGGATCAGGTCACCTACCCCCTGACCACCGCCATGCTGTCGGTGCCGGGTTCGGTCACGGTGCGCGGCTATTCCTTTTTCGGCGATTCCTACGTCTATGTGATTTTCGACGAGGGTACCGACCTCTACTGGGCCCGCAGCCGGGTGCTGGAGTACCTCAGCCAAGTGGCGCCGACCCTGCCCGACAACGCCAGTCCGCAGCTCGGCCCAGATGCCACCGGGGTGGGCTGGGTCTATCTCTACGCCCTGGTGGACCGCAGCGGCAAGCATGATATCAGCCAGTTGCGCAGCCTGCAGGACTGGTTCCTGCGCTACGAACTGCAGACCGTGCCCGGGGTGTCCGAGGTGGCGGCGGTGGGCGGCATGGTACGTCAGTACCAGGTACAGGTGAATCCCGACAAGCTGCGCGCCTTCGGCATTCCGCTGTCGCTGATCCAGACCGCCATCCGCGAGGCCAACCAGGAAGTGGGGGCCTCGGTGGTGGAAATGGCGGAGGCCGAGTACATGGTGCGCGCCTCCGGCTACCTGCAGAGCGCGCAGGACATTGGCAACGTGCCGCTGGGCACCAACACTAACGGCACGCCGCTGCTGCTCAAGGACGTGGCGGACATCGTGCTGGGCCCGCAGATGCGCCGTGGGGTGGCGGACCTCAACGGCGAGGGAGAGGTGGCCGGCGGCATCGTGGTGATGCGTTTTGGCGAAAACGCGCGCTCCACCATCGACGGCGTCAAGGCCAAGCTGGACAGCCTGCGTGCCAGTCTCCCCGAGGGCGTGGAACTGGTGACGGTCTACGACCGCTCCGGCCTGATCGAACGCGCGGTGGAGAATCTGTGGAGCAAGCTGGGTGAGGAACTGTTGATGGTGGCGCTGGTCTGCGCCCTGTTCCTGTTCCACCTGCGCTCCTCGCTGGTGGCGGTGATCAGCCTGCCGGTGGGCATCCTGGCGGCCTTCCTGGTGATGTACCTGCAGGGCCTGAACGCCAACATCATGTCCTTGGGCGGCATCGCCATCGCCATCGGCGCCATGATCGACGGCGCCATCGTCATGATCGAGAACCTGCACAAGCACATGGAGGATCGGCCGCTGACACCGGATAACCGCTGGCAGGTGGTGGCCGAGTCGGCGGCGGAAGTGGGGCCGGCCTTGTTCTTCAGCCTGCTGATCATCACCGTGAGTTTCATTCCCGTGTTCTCCCTGGAGGCCCAGGAGGG
>JBKDZQ010000721.1:0-4079 GCA_047971325.1 Parahaliea sp. | reverse complement strand
AGAGAAAAGGGACTGGGAAACTAACCAGTCCCCGCGGAAGTCATACGCAGGGGTTGCGCATCCGCCCGAGTGCCTCAATGGAGGAGTGCAGGGTCTTGCCCTTTTCAAGAAACCGCGGCGGTGTGCGCGATAGGCCGACACCCTCCGGTGTACCGGAGAAAATAATGTCCCCCGGGTACAGTTCGCAGACCGAAGACAGGTAAGCGACCTGAGTCGAGAGGTCAAAGATCATCATAGACGTTCGTGCTTCCTGCAGGACTTCGCCATCCAGATTACATTCAATCGCCAGGTCCGCGGGGTTGTCCAGTTCATCTGCGGTAGTCAACCAGGGGCCGATGGGGGCGAAACCCTTGTGGCTCTTAGCCAGGCTAAACTGGGGCGGTTTATTAGCCAATTGCAGAGTTCGCTCTGAAATATCCTGGCCGACGCAGTAGGCGCAAATGTGTGCCATTGCGTCATCTTTGTGGATATTCCGGCCGCCTCTTCCAATAACGGCAACCATTTCCACTTCCCAGTCTACCGTGCCCGGCGGAAGCTCAATATCATTTCCCGGGCCTGTAATCGCCGAGGGAAACTTGGTGAACACCATGGGCTGGGATGGAATCGCCAGATCAACTTCATCTACATGGGACTTGTAGTTCAGGCCGATGGCAAACACCTGGCGCGGACGCGAAAGTGGCGCATCAAGCAGTGATAGATCTGCCTCGAAATCAGTAATACCCCGCCTATCCGTCAGCTCAGGTTTTGCCTCCTGATACCAGGCCTTTAGTTCATCAAGCACAGGAATCAGTTCATCAGTCACGGTAGGAAATCGCCCCTCAGACGCCCGATTGATGTCGATGTTACCGGTGTCAGTAATGATAACCGCTCGTCCGTTTACGCTGCCTATTTTCACGGCCACTTCCCCCAATGATTTCAGTGTTTTTCTCGACCAAGGCCGCACCCTAGGGATCCAGCCAATTTACGAAAGCCATTATCTGCCGTCACTTGCCCCCGTGTAAGCAATGTCAGACAAGTACTGGTGGAACTGCGACAGATGTGCCTCAAGCAGCCCGGCTGGTTGTAGATATGGTAGCCATAATTCGGAATGATCCCCCTCAGTCACAGCTATAGCGTGGAGCAACTTATATCGAAGCAAAGTAAATCTCGGGACCAGCGGGTACCACAGGAAACGGTCGACGAACTCACGCTGTTTGTCAAGCATGCATCTTTTTTCTCAACCGCTGTTTCCAGCACCACGGCAAATTTATCTTCCGGCGACCCACTCTCCGGATTGCGGCCGTCTCCCGGCACCACTAAGCCCTTGCTCTGGCTTGGCCGCGAAAAAGTGTGATTTTCCTCGCCAGTCAAGGGCTTGCATTGGCTACGCCAATGGGCGACACGACCCATGTCGCCCTATTAACCCAACAATAATTATTACCGGGTTAATAGCAAGGGTGATAATTAGGATTGATTTTATGGTGGGCCCAGAAGGACTTGAACCTTCGACCTGCCGATTATGAGTCGGATGCTCTAACCAACTGAGCTATGGGCCCTTGGGTCGCGGTAGCGACGAGGCTGAATTATATCGGAGTTCCGCGCCCGTCGCATAACCCCCGCAGCGGTGTGGCGGGTGATTGATTACCAGCTCAGTTTGATTTCGATCTCGCTTTCGTCGCTTTCGATCTCGACTTCCACTTCAAGCTCGACCTGGTCGGGTACGCGCACGTGGAGTTTCATGCCGTCGCGCAGGAAGTCCACGCCGTTGTGGCGCGACAGGCTGTCAGCGAGTTCGCGCAGCAGGTCGGCGGCCTGTTCGCGGCGCAGGGAGTGTGTTTCGGTGATTTCTACGAGTTCCATATTGCCTCGGACTGGTGAGATGGGGGTTAGGCAAGCTTAGCGCGAATCTGGCGGGAGGCAAGTTGTTGCGACGGGCTTGTGCTGTGGGAGCGTTCGGCCGCAGCGCGGGGGCTGCGGCCGAGGGCGTGGCGCTATTCGTCCAGAAAGCTGCGCAGATAGTTCGAGCGGGTCGGGTGGCGCAGTTTGCGCAGGGCCTTGGCCTCGATCTGGCGGATGCGCTCGCGGGTCACGTCGAACTGCTTGCCCACTTCTTCCAGGGTGTGGTCGGTGTTCATGTCGATACCAAAGCGCATGCGCAGCACCTTCGCCTCACGGGCGGTGAGGCCGGCCAGCACTTCCTTGGTGGCTTCCTGCAGGCCCTGGCCGGTGGCGGCGTCCACCGGGGAGGAGATGGTGTGGTCCTCAATGAAGTCACCCAGGTGGGAGTCTTCATCGTCGCCGATGGGGGTCTCCATGGAGATGGGTTCCTTGGCGATCTTGAGCACTTTGCGCACCTTGTCTTCCGGCATGTCCATGCGCTCGCCCAGCTCTTCCGGGGTGGGCTCGCGGCCCATTTCCTGCAGCATCTGGCGGGAGATGCGGTTGAGCTTGTTGATGGTCTCGATCATGTGCACCGGGATGCGGATGGTGCGGGCCTGGTCCGCGATGGAGCGGGTGATGGCCTGGCGAATCCACCAGGTGGCGTAGGTCGAGAACTTGTAGCCGCGGCGGTATTCGAACTTGTCCACCGCCTTCATCAGTCCGATGTTGCCTTCCTGGATCAGGTCCAGGAACTGCAGGCCGCGGTTGGTGTACTTCTTGGCGATCGAGATCACCAGGCGCAGGTTGGCTTCCACCATTTCCTTTTTGGCGCGGCGGGCTCTCGCCTCGCCCATGCTCATGCGGCGGTTGATTTCCTTGATTTCCGCCACGCTCAGGCCGCTTTGCTCCTCGATCTGGGCGATGCGGCGCTGCAGGCGCTGGATATCGTCCTTGCGGGCGGCCAGCCTGGTGGTGAAGTCCTTCTTCGCGCGGGTGACGCGGCCATACCACTTGAGGTCGGCTTCCGAGCCCTGGAAGGAGGTGATGAAATCCTTGCGCGGCATGGCGCATTCGCGCACCGCGATTTTCATGATTTCCCTTTCCTGGTCGCGTACGCCCGCCAGTATGTTGCGGGGCGATGCAGCCAGCGGGTCGAACACGCGCGGGGTCAGCTTGAAGAACTTGAACAGTTCGCCCAGCTTTTCCATTTCCTTTTGGGTCTCGCTGTGGTTGCGGCCCTTGCCGGCAATGGCTTTCTCGGTCTTGTTGAACTGGCGCTTGAGGGTGGTGAAGCGCTTCTTGGCTTCCACCGGGTCCGGGCCGGACTCGCTTTCCTCGTCGTCGCTGGAGGTATTCTCGTTGTTTTCGGCCACTTCCGAGGCGGAGGGCACATGGTCGGCCGGATCCAGGTAGCCGACAATGAGGTCGCCCAGGCGCCGTTCTTCCCTGGTTACCAGGTCGTATTCGTCCAGCACTGCCTGCACGGCGCCGGGATAGTGGGCGAGTGCGGCCATCAGCTCGCGGATGCCTTCTTCGATGCGCTTGGCGATAACGATCTCGCCTTCGCGGGTCAGCAGTTCCACCGTGCCCATTTCGCGCATGTACATGCGCACCGGGTCGGTGGTGCGGCCGGCTTCGGTTTCCACTGCGGCCAGGGCGGCCGCGGCTTCGGCGGCGGCGATATCGTCGGCGGAGCCGTCGCCTTCGGCCATCAGCAGCTCGTCGGCGTCCGGGGCCACCTCAAATACCTGTATGCCCATGTCGTTGATCATCTGTATGATGTCTTCGACCTGATCCGGATCCGAGATGTCCTCCGGCAGGTGGTCGTTGACCTCGGCGTAGGTCAGGTAACCCTGTTCCTTGCCGCGGGCAATGAGTTCCTTTAGGCGGGACTGTTGCTGGACAACGTTGCTCATCAAGCGCTCACCTGTACACGTAAAAAAAGCTTAGCCGCACATTATAACGATTGGTCCGGGTGGGCACTAGCCGCAGGGCCGGTAAAAACACCTTGTTGTTTCATTTGCGCTATGTCCTCTTGGTCTCCGCCGGTCTGGCCGGTGGCTTCTCGGGTGGGAGATATCTGGGGGCGGCCGCCTGGTATGCAAGGCCGTATGTAATGGCACCCATCGCGGGGATTAAAATCTCGAGCCGCGCTTGTTGCTTTCAGCGTCGATTCTCCGCATTTCCTGTTCCAGCTCGCGCAGCTGCTGTTTGTCTTC
>JBKDZQ010000720.1:0-2962 GCA_047971325.1 Parahaliea sp. | reverse complement strand
CGACATCGAACAGGTGCAGATGACCAAGCACGTCGTCGGTGGTCCACTGCTTGAACTGGGTCGGCCGCGCCATATCCGCATCCGACACGCCATCCAGGGCCGCGTACAACACTTCGCATTCCCGGCGAAAATCCTCTGCCTGCTGCAGCACCGCAAACCTCCCTGTTGTTATAGGATCTTGTTGTGGGGCATTGTTGCGGCAACTTGCCATGGGGCGCCCACAGGCCCCGCCACCACCTCAGAGGCGGCAGGTGGCGGCGGGCTTCACCGCCACTCGATCAGCTGTGAAAATATCGCCGCGTTCTTGGAGCGGTAGAATTCAATCATCCTGACAGTGTGATCATGCATCGCCTGCTTGGCGCGGGCCGGTTCGCCTTCGAGCACCGCCTCGGCAATTTCCTGGTGATCCCTGGCGCAGACACCATGAAAATCCGAGCTATCCTGGGAGGCCATGACGTGATCGGTAAAGATCATGGCAATGGCATCCACAAACAACCTGTTGATGGTGTTGAAGCCACTGTACTCCGACAGCAGGTAGTGGAAATCCTCCAGGTTCTCGGTATCCGCCGCGGATACGGCGGTCACGCCACAGGACTGCTCCACCGAGTTCATGAGCGCCTCTTTTTCCGCCTTTTTCAGCTTCTGGCTGGCGGCACTCTCCGCGATCAGTGGATAGATGGACAGGATCACTTCCATCAACTCTTCGTAAGTCGCGCCGGCGATACCGAAATACAGGGTCAGCATCTGCGCCAGGCTCTCGGCGGAGGCCGCCCCGACCACCGGCCCGCCCTTGGCGCCGGCGCGAATCCGCACCAGCCCATTGACCTCCAGCAGCCGCAACGCTTCCCGCAGCGAGGCGCGGCCCACGCCGTAGTGCTGCAGCATGGTCGCCTCCGGCGGCAGCGCGTCACCCTGCTCCAGCCCGCTCTCGGCAATATCGTGAATGATGTCCCGCGCAATCAACTCCGACGTTTTCATTGGCCGGCGTTTGCGGCGCCCCCGGGAACTTGAAAGGAAGGTCTCCCGCTTGTGCGCTCTCAACGCGTCCGGCATAACTGGCTCCTGACAGAATCAACTCGATTGATTTTCCTGTCCAAACGGTTGTTAAAGAGACAACGACCCCATCCCATCAACGTAACTGCCTGTCCGTTCTGGAAAAATCGTCCACTTGTTAGTCTCGTAATTAAGGCCGGCATATTAGCATGGCAACGTGGTTACACCAATTGCTGACCTCCACAAGTGAACGGAAACTCATTCAAATGAACGAGCGCCCCCAAAACGGCCAATTCTCCCAACTGCCTCGCTTCAGGCGAGCACACCAGCCGCATCGAGGGCTTCGATACGCCCGTCACTGTAGTTGAGCAGCGTCTTCAGCACATGGAGCTTGTCGCGACCGAAACCGGGCGCTGAGCGCTCCACCCGGGCCGGCGTGTCCGACAACAGGTAGCGCGCACTTTCCACCACACACGCCCCACCACCATCCCGCGGCATGCGCACGAAATAACCCCTGGCGGCAAGGTGCTCGTCACCCGCCATGTCCTGGCTCGACACCACCCGATGCGCCGGCAGCCCCAGCGCCTGCAGTGCCCGCTCCAGCGCCAGCGCCTCCCGCCCCGAGAGCGCTTCGTCCAGCAACTGCTCCAGTTCATCCTCGTGCGCCTTGCGTCCGGCGAGGGTGGCGAAGCGCTCATCCTGGTCCAGCGCGGCCACGCCGAGACACTGGGCCAGCTTGCGCCAGTCGCTGTCGTCCCGGACGCTGATCGCAATCCACGCCTGCGCACCAGAGTCCGACAGGCAGGCAAAAACAGCATTGGGTGCGAGCTGCGGGTCGCGATTGCCCCGCAGTTCGATGATTTCGCCGTCGATACTGTACTTGGCAATATAGGGCGCCAGCAATTGCACCCCGGCCTCCGCCTGCGACACATCCAGCCAGCCGCCCTCGCCGCTGCGACGGCGCTGCTCCAGCGCCGCCAGCAGCGCCACCAGGCCAAAGCGCGGCCCGACAAAATCGGTGTAGGGACCGAAAGGTCCCACGGGGACACCATCCGGATGCCCGACAATGGCCTGGTAGCCAGACACCGAGGCGCCGACATTGCCGAAACCGGCGTAGCTGGTATAGGGGCCGCTCTGGCCCATCAGCGAAGTACTGAGCATGATGAGCGAGGGATTGAGGTCGCGCAGCTGGTCATAGCCCAGGCCCCAGCGCGCCATCTGCCCCGGCGAGAAGGACTCCACCACCACATCGGCCCAGCGGACCAGATCGCGGACCACGGCGCGACCCTCCTCGCTGGCGAGATCCAGCGCCAGGCCAAACTTGCCGGCGTTACAGGTGTCGTACAGCGCCGAGCGCTCGGGATCGACCTTGCCGCCGGGGAAGGGGCCCATCATGCGCGCGGTCTCGATGCGCCGGGAGGATTCCACCCGCACCACGGTGGCGCCGAAATCCGCCAGCGCACGGCCGATCAGCGGGCCGGCGACCACCCAGGCGAGGTCCAGCACCTTTATCCCCGCCAGCGGAGCGGCCGCGGGCGCCGCCGGCACCGGCACCGGCCGCTCGCCCCCAGGCCAGCCATCAGCGAAGTCCCGGTTGCCTTCGCCCAGCGCCGGTGCGGGCCTCAGGGGCACGAAGGCAGCGGGGACATTCATAGCGAAGTCGCCCGGCAGAGTCACGGCGCCCTTCCCGTCCCGCGCCAGTTGCCGGTAAAAATTCCGCCCGGCATGATGAGGGCTGCGGACCAGGTCTTCGGTGGTCATCACCGGCGCCAGCAACAGCTTGCGCTCGATGGCGAGGTCGATGATCTGCGCCTTGGAGAATTGCCGGAGAAAAACCGCCACCTGGGCGCGGGCGCGGTCGAGATCGTCCTCGGTCAGCTCGTCGTTTTTCAGCCGCTCCGGCAGGGTCACCCAGTCCCAGGCGGCGATGTCCTGGTCGATGGCGCCGGACTCGGCGGCCCAGGCGATC
>JBKDZQ010000719.1:0-2416 GCA_047971325.1 Parahaliea sp. | reverse complement strand
TGCGCCGGGTCGAACTGTTCCGCCAAGTCCAGCTCCGTCTGCCACCAGGCCAGTGCCTCGGGCACGGAGTCGCTGGCGGCGTAGCGCTGCAGCTGCGCCCCCCGTCCCGGAAGGCGGTGGTTTTGGGGGGCAGGCGGACGGCCTTGCCCGCGCGCAGCTGGTGGTAACAGGACTGCAGGTCTTCCGCCAGAATGCGCCAGGACACCGCGTCCACCACCAGGTGGTGGATGACCAGGATCAGGCGCTGGTCACCGTTTTGCGCATTCAGCAGCAGGCCGCGCAGGAGTGGCCCCCGGTGCAGGTCCAGGCCGCGCTGCATCAGCTCCAGCTCGGGTGGCGCGGCGCCGAGGTCGCTCACCCCGACCACCTGCAGCAGGGGCGCGGCGCCGGCGTAGGGGGCCTCTTGCCCACTTTCGGGGCGCGCGCCTGCCGCCAGCGCATAGGCTGCCCGCCAGGTCCCGTCCTGCTCGCTGAAGCGCAGGCGCAGGGCATCGTGATGCTGCAGCAGCTGCCGCAATGCCCGCTCCACCAGCGCAGGCTCAAGCGCTGCGTTATGCTCCGGGATCACATCCAGGCACACTGCCTGGTTCCAGTGCTGCCGGTTCGGCACCTTCAGGGCGAAGAACCAGTGCTGGATGGGCGTCATCGGCGAGGGGCCGGACAATGGATCCTGCCCGACCAGCGGCGCCTCTGCCCCGGCGGATGCCGTGTCCACCCGGGCCACTGCCGCCAGGGCGCGCACGCTCTGGTGTTGAAAGAGGTCCTTCGGTTGGAAGTGAATGCCCTGTTTGCGGGCACGGCTAACCACCTGGATGGACAGAATCGAATCCCCGCCCAGCTCGAAAAAGTTGTGGTCCAGCCCCACCGCCCCCACGTCCAGCACCTCGCCCCAGACCTGCGCCAACGCCCGTTCCAGGTCGCTCTGCGGGGCCTGGTATTCGCGCCGACTGCCCAGCTCCAGCGCCGACAGGGCGCGCCGGTCCAGCTTGCCGTTGGGGTTGAGCGGCAGCCTTGCCAGCACCATCAGCTGGGCGGGCACCATGTAGTCCGGCAGTTGCCGCCGGAGGTAGGCGGTCACATCCGCCCGGAGGGTGTCGGGATCTCCGTCGGCCGCCGCGCCACTGATATAGGCCGCCAGTTGCCGGTGGGCGCCCTCGCCCAGGGCCAACACGGCCCCCTCCCGCACCCCGGAGGCGCCCAGCAGGCAGGCCTCGATCTCACCCAGCTCGATGCGAAAGCCGCGAATCTTGACCTGCTGATCGCCGCGCCCCACGTACTCCGCCTGGCCATCGGGGCCCAGGCGCGCCAGGTCGCCACTACGGTACAGGCGTCCGCCGCTGGCAAAGGGATCGGGCACAAAGCGCTCTGCGGTGAGGGCGGAGCGATCGTGGTAGCCGCGGGCCAGTCCGGCCCCGCCCAGGTAAAGCTCCCCGGTAGCACCGGGTGGCAGCGGCAACAGGTTTTCGTCGAGCAGATAGGCGACGCGCTCGCCCACCGCACGGCCGATGGGCGCGCTGCCCGCCCCCGGCCGGGGCGGCTGGTTGACCTCGGCCGCCAGCGGCATCACTACGGTCTCGGTAGGGCCGTAGGCATTGAAAAAGCGCTGCGGCTGGAAGGCGCGCCGGATCGCCTGCCAGTGCTCGCTGCCGAGTGCCTCGCCGCCGGTGATGCACAGGCGCACGCTGGAGTACGCGGCGCTGTCCACCGGCTGGCGGTCGATCACCCACTGCGCCAGCTGACTGCCGTAACTGGGGGTAAAGCCCAGGATGGTCACGCCGTGGCGGTCGATGAGGGGAGCAATCTCCTCCACCGCCCACTGCCCCTGGCCGCGCAGCACCACCCGGGCGCCGCACAGCAGGGCGCACAGCAGGCGCTCGCTGGCGGCGTCGAAGTTGATGGAATAGAAGTGCAGCTCGCAGTCGTCGGCGCCCATGCTGAAGGTGTCGATCACCGCCCGGCAGTGCATGGCCAGCGCGCCGTGGTCCACCACCACGCCCTTGGGCCTGCCGGTGGAGTCGGAGGTGTAGATGAGGTAGGCCTGATGGTGGGCTTCGCTCTGGTCCGCGGGCGGCGTGTCCGCCAGCGCCTGTGGCAAGGCGCTTTCTGTGGTGGCGGCTGGAGCTGTGGTGGTGTCTGGAACCGTTGCAGCGGCGAGCGCGGCGCCGTCGTCTTCCAGGCACCAGCGGCCGACGCCAGCGGGCAGCTCGCCAATGCGCGCGAACAGCGCGCGGCAGCCCAGTAGCAGGGCAATGCCGCTGTCCGCCACCATGTAGCGCAGGCGTTCGCGGGGATACTCCGGGTCCAGCGGCACATAGGCCGCCCCCGCCTTGAGGATGGCCAGCAGGCCGACCACCATGTCGAAGGAGCGCGGCAGGGCCAGGCCCACCCGCTGCTCCACTTGCAGGCCCTGCCCGCG
>JBKDZQ010000718.1:0-3523 GCA_047971325.1 Parahaliea sp. | reverse complement strand
CCTGGCTTTGGATATCGGCGTCGATGCCGCTGCCGTTGTCCTCGACGTCGATGCAGGCGAAGTCCTCGCGCTGCCGTACGCTCACCACCACGTAACCGTCACCGTCACAGGCGTCGCGGGCGTTGCTCAACAGGTTGATGAACACTTGCAGCAGTTTCTGGGTGTCGGCCAGCACCACCGTTTCGCGGTTGCAGGCGTTGCTGAAGATCACCGGTTTGGCCTGGTGATCCAGTTGTAGCAGATGGATTGCCTCGTCGACGCAGTCCGCCAGGTTGCAGGGTGCCAGTCTGGTATCCCCGGCGCTGGAGCCGGTATGGGAGAAATTGACCAGCGATTCCACAATGCGACTGATCCGGTGGGTCTGCTTGAGGATGTCGCGGGCGGTGGCACGCACTTCCTCCGGCTCCTGTTCGTAGTCGAGGTTCTGGGCCAGACAGGCGATGCCGGTGATGGGGTTACCGATTTCGTGGGCCACTCCCGCCGCCAGCCGGCCGATGGAGGCGAGGCGCTCGCTGTGCAGCAGCTCGGTTTCCAGTCGGGTGAGGTCGGAAATGTCCTCCACCAGCACCACCGTGTCGCCCTCCGGGCGACCCTCGGCGACGGCCTTGTGCAGGCTGATCCAGCGTGTGCTGCCGTCCCCCAGTTTGATTTCCTGCTTGAGCAAAGCATCGCAGTTTTCGCTCAGGAAGTCGCCGAACACCTGCCGCCAGGGGCTGGGCATGAACTCCAGCAAAGAGCCGAGAATACGGCGGGCGGGAATGTGGGTGATGTCTTCCATGCTGCGGTTCCACAGCAGTATTTCGCCGTCGGGGGCGGTGGAGAACACGCCGATGGGCAGGTTGTCGAGGGTCTGCCGGTAGTGCCGGCGCAGGTGGTCCAGTTCGGCGGCAAGGCCGGTGAAGCGTCCCCCGGCCTTGTCCAGTCGGTGCTCGATCAGGTAGATGTCGTCGGTGCTGCCATTGAGTTCGGCCTGGAAGGGGATGCAACGGTTGAGAATGTTGTGTGCCACCGAGGGGCCCAGCAGGCCCGACAGGTTGGCCTCCAGGCGGCTGCGCAGGCGGCGCAGGGCGTAGGGGCGTGATTCGCTCTCGTCGAACTGCAGTTGCGCCAGCGCGCGCTTGACCTCGGTGCGGGCGGTGCGCTCCCCCAGAGCGTTGCTGAGGGCTTCGGTAAACTGGCTGGCGCTGTGCAGGACCAGACCGCGACGGAGAGGCCGGTTGAGATCGTCCATGGAGCAGATTTCTGCCGCCACACGCTCTTCGTCGCTGTTCCCGGCGGTCAGGGAGACGATCAGGAACAGCAGGCAGTTGAGGCCCAGCGACAGGACGCAGGCAACGGCCCAGGTTTCCCCGGGATCGCCAAACCAGGTGGTTGCCAGCGAGGCCAGCCACGGTGGCTGGCCGCTGCCGATACTCGGCAGCAGCAGCGTCCAGGCCCAGATGCCCAGGCCGCCGGCAAGCCCCGCCAGCAGGCCCCGCAGATTGCCGGCGGGCCAGTAGGGGGTGGCGATGATGCCGGGCAGGAACTGCAGGGTGCCGATGAAAGCCACCAGCCCCAGTTCCACCATGGTCTGGCGGCTGTGCATGGCCAGGAAGCTGATGTAGCCGGCGGCGATCAGCAGGGTGATCAGGCTGCGGCGCAACAGTTTCAGATGGGAGTAGAGGCTCTGTTCGCGCCCGATCCGAATGAACTGGCGTGGCAGGATCAGGTGATTGAGCACCATGTTGGCCAGGGCCAGTGTAGTGACGATGATGGTGGCGCTGGCGGCGGACAGGCCGGCCACGAAGGCGGTGGCGGCGACCCCGGGCGAGGCCAGTCCCAGTCCGAGCGCGAGACTGGCGTGCTCGCTGGCCAGGCCGCCACCGGGCAGGCGCATGGCCGCCATGGCGATGGGCAGGACCGGCAGGCTGATCAGCAACAGGTACAGGGGCAGGCCCCAGCTGGCGGCGCGCAGATCCAGGCTTTCCTTGTTCTCCGCGAAGGCCATGTGGAAGATGTGGGGCATGCACACAGCGCCGGCGAAAAACACCAGCAGCAGCAGTCGTGTGATATTGCCCTGCGACGCGCCCTGCATCAGGGCGGCGGCCTCCGGGGAGCGGGCCAGCCATTCTGACAGCTCGCCAAAACCACCGAACACGCTGTACACCGCCGCGAGCATCAGCCCGAACAGGGCGACCAGCTTGACCAGCGACTCGAAGGCCATGGCGGTGACCAGCCCGGTGTTGTGCCGCTGGGAGGCGATGTTGCGGGTGCCGAACAGGATGGCGAAGGCGGTGATAATCAAACAGAACACCAGCGCCAGCCCGTCCTGGCGCTTGTCCCGTGGCAACTGGTGGCTGTTGGAGCCGGAAAGAATGTGGATGGAGTCCGCCACTGCCTCGATCTGCAGGGCCAGCAAGGGCAGCAGAGTGATGCACATGGCCACGCTGACAGCGGTTCCTACCCACTGGCTGCGAAAGCGGAAAGTCAGTACATCTGCCAGCGATGAGAGCTGGTAGACGCGGCAGAGGCGCAGCAGTGGCAGCAGCAGGAAGGTGCCGAACAAGAACATCACCACGGTGCCGACGTAGTACAGCATGAAGTTGTAACCGTAGCGCCACACCAGTTCGAACACGGCGTTGGTGGCCATGGCGCCGGCAAATACGCCGAGGGAGAGTACGTAGATTGCGGGGTGCTGGGTAAGCCAGGCCGGCAGCCGGCCGCGGTCAGCCAGGTGGGCGACGATGAACAGCAGGCTCAGGTAGGCGACGATGGCCAGGACGATCTGGGTGAGGCTAAAGCTCATCCGGGTACCTGGAGCGCTGGCCCCACCAGCCGGCAAGTACCGCCAGCAGCCACAGCAGATAGGGGCGATACAACTGTTCGGGTACCTGCCATAGCCAGTGTTCCACGGCGGGCATGAAAATGATGGCCAGGGCCAGCAACAGCAGCACCGCCCGATTGATATACATCGGACCTTTCCTCGTCAGTGTGGGCCGATACTACTGAAGCACCGGGGGAGGGTAAAGCGGTGGAGGCTGTTCAGTCAGCGCCGGGTGCCAGCCGGGTGAGAGCGGGCACCGCCGCCGGCTGCCAGTGGGTTGTGGCAAAGGCCAGCAGGTTCCGGCAGTCATCTTCGCCGGTGGCGGGGGGCGGCTGGCGGAGATGGCCCAGGGCCAGTCGCAGGTTGTTGCAGGCGCGCCGGTTGTCCAGCGCCGGGGCGTGGGTCTGTTTGCTGAGCTTCTGGCCTGCTCGGTTGGTGAGCACCGGCAGATGGCCGTAGACGGGCGCGGCATAGCCCAGCAGCTGCTGCAGCCAGATCTGGCGCGGGGTGGAGTCCAGCAGGTCGCTGCCGCGCACAACCTGGGTGATGCGCTGGGCCTGGTCGTCCACCACCACCGCCAGCTGGTAGGCAAACAGCTGGTCCTTGCGGCGCACCACGAAGTCCTTTACCTCGCGCCCCAGCTGCCAGCGCTGGGCGCCCTGCCAGCGGTCCCGCCAGCTGGCCTCGAAATCGGCGTTGACCGCCACACGCCAGGCCAGT
>JBKDZQ010000717.1:0-2576 GCA_047971325.1 Parahaliea sp. | reverse complement strand
TGGCGCTGATACGCCCCGCTACATCACCCTTGTTGTCTAGCCATTGGGCTGGCAAGGCGTACTCCCGTGGTCGGCAGCGCGTGGTGGCTGCCCCTGTTAACGGCAAACGATTATAGGGTGGAGGATTGAAAGATAAAACCGTGACAGTTTTATGAAAGAAAGTCCGGATAAGCCCAAAGGCGCTCAATCGAAGCGCTACTGCGGTGCAAAGCCCCTGCCTCTGATACGGCGGGTTGGGGCCGTATGCCGCATGGAGAGCCTGCCCCTCCTTTTGGGCACGCGGCATGCGAGCCCCCATGGAGAGCCCACCCCCGCTTTATCGGGGGTGGGTTCACGGCGTGTCCCGACCCGCCGTATCAGAGGCAGGGGCCGGATAGGATGCACCTAAACCAAGCGCCACTGCCCTTGAGTCGGTGGCAACTCCACTACAGCGACTGGTAGTAATCCATAAGGATTTTCGCCACTTCCGGGCGGGAGAACTCGGGGGGCGGGGCGATGCCGTTGCCCAGCATCTCGCGCACCTTGGTGCCGGACAGGATCACAAAGTCCTCCTGGCTGTGATCGGGCGCATCGCGCATCATCACCACCTTGCCCAGCTTCTTGCTGAAGGCGGTATGGTCGGCGCGGTAAATCTGCAACTCCAGGGCACCCTCCGGCACCTCCTCGTCGAAGATGGTCTGGGCGTCGAAACCACCGTAGTAGTCACCCACCCCGGCGTGGTCGCGCCCTACGATCAGGTAGCTGCAACCGCTGTTCTGGCGGAACACCGCGTGCAGTACCGCCTCCCGGGGGCCTGCATAGAGCATGTCGAAGCCATAACCGGTGATCATCACCGTGTTTTTGGGAAAATAGACCTCCACCATCTTGCGGATGGAGGCATCGCGCACGTTGGCGGGAATGTCGCCCGGCTTGAGTTTGCCCAGCAACATGTGGATGAGGATGCCGTCGGCGTCGAGGTCTTCCATGGCCATGCGGCACAGCTCTTCGTGGGCCCGGTGCATCGGGTTGCGGGTCTGGAAGGCCACCACCTTGTTCCAGCCGCGCTCGGCGATTTCGTCACGGATCTGCCAGGCGGTGCGGAAGGTCTCGGGGAAGTCCTTCTCGAAGTAGGAGAAATTCAGTACCTGGATAGGCCCGGACAGCAGGGTCCTTCCCAGGCTTCGGAAGTTGGCGACCCCGGGGTGCTTGGGGTCCAGGGTGCGAAACACTTTTTCCGCCATGACGTCGATCTGCTGCGCGGATACGGTCTCCACCGCCGCCACGTCCATTACCGCCAGCACCGGGTTGCCCTCGACATTGGGGTCACGCAGGGCAATGCGGCTGCCGGCCTCGATACCGCAGGACTCGGTCAGGTTGACGATGGGCACTGGCCAGAACAGGCCATCGGTGGTGTGCAGCTTCTCCGCCACCAAGAGGGCATCCGCCAGGTTCATAAAGCCGGCCAGGGGATTGAAATAGCCGGCGCCAAGCATCACCGCGTTGGCGGCGGCGGCGGAATTGAGCAGCAGCGAGGGCAGGCCGGCGGCCTCCTGTATCAGCGCCGCGCGAGCGGCGTCGTCCCTGACGTAGAGCGGGTTCAGTGCCGCGGAACCGTGAGGTTTGATCATGGTGTTCTCCGAATCGGGTGATATCTGGTGTAGTGTCTCGAATAGCTTGCACTTATCGATGAGGCGCTTGTTGGACTCTGGCGCTTGCCAAGGCTGCCCTGGGTAACGGGCCACACCCTGCGGGCCACCCAGTGCCATTGGGTTCAGGTGGCAATAATGCCGCGCTCGCGCAGCAGCGCCAGGATGCCCTCCACTTCCTCGGCCAGGCTCTGGCGGTCGGAGTGCAGGTGGATTTCCGGGCGGGCCGGGGCCTCGTAAGGGTCGTCTATGCCGGTGAAGTTCTTGATTTCGCCAGCTCGCGCCTTTTTGTACAGGCCCTTGGGGTCGCGTGCCTCGGCGGCATCCAGGGAGCAGTCGACAAAGACCTCGATAAAGTCCATGCCGGCGTCCTCATGCAGCTTGCGCACCTGGTCGCGATCGGCGGCGTAGGGGCTGATGAAACTGGACAGGGCAACCACGCCGGCATCCACAAACAGCTTGGCTACCTCGCCGATGCGGCGGATGTTCTCGGTACGGTCCTCGGCGGAGAAGCCGAGGTTCCTGTTGATGCCCATGCGCACGTTGTCGCCGTCGAGACGGTAGGCGAGGATGCCCATCTCGCTCAGGCGCCCCTCCAGTTCCACTGCCACGGTGCTCTTGCCACTGCCGGACAGGCCGGTGAACCACAAAGTGGCTCCCTTGTGGCCAAGGAGTTTGGCCCGGTGTTCGCGGGTAATGTCACCTTCGTGCCAGTGTACGTTGGTCGCTTTCTGTTCTGCCATGGTTCCTTCATCTCTCGCTTTTGCTTGCCAAATGAATGCCACCGCAATCCGGGGCAATTGCACAACATGATGGGGCAGTGTCGCAAATGACGAAGCATCGAGGCATCACCCTTACGGGTGGTGCCGATACGCGCTGATCTCCTAGAGGAAGTAACTCACCAGCGACAGCACCAGCATCAGTCCCACCAGGGGCATCAGCCAGCGGCGC
>JBKDZQ010000716.1:0-1906 GCA_047971325.1 Parahaliea sp. | reverse complement strand
GACCGAAAACCATGAAATTCGTAGACGAAGCAAGTATCAAGGTCTTCGCCGGCAAAGGTGGCAATGGCTGCCTGAGTTTCCGGCGTGAGAAGTATATCGAGAAGGGCGGTCCCGACGGCGGCGATGGTGGCGATGGCGGCAGTGTGTTCGTGCAAGCCGACGACAACCTCAACACCATGGTCGACTACCGCTTCCAGCGCAGCTACCGGGCAGAAAGTGGCGAGTCGGGTCGCGGTCGCAACTGCACGGGCAAGAGTGGCGAGGACCTGGTGCTCAAGGTGCCGGTGGGTACCACCATCATCGACGAGGACAGCGGCGAGGTGCTCGGCGATCTGTCCGCCGCGGGCGAGCAGCTCAAGGTGGCCCAGGGCGGTTTTCACGGCCTGGGCAACACCCGCTTCAAATCCAGCACCAACCGCGCACCGCGCCAGACCACGCCGGGTTCGGAAGGGGAGGCGCGCAATCTCAAGCTGGAGCTGAAGGTACTGGCGGATGTCGGCCTGCTGGGCCTGCCCAATGCCGGCAAGTCGACCTTTATCCGCGCGGTGTCCGCCGCGACGCCGAAGGTGGCCAACTACTCCTTTACCACCCTGGTGCCCAATCTCGGGGTGGTGAAGGTGGATGCTTACCGCTCTTTTGTGGTGGCGGACATTCCCGGGCTGATCGAGGGGGCCTCGGAGGGCGCGGGGCTGGGGATTCGTTTTCTCAAGCATCTGACCCGCAACCGTATCCTGCTGCACATCGTCGATATGGCGCCCTGGGATGAGGTGCCGCCGGCGGAAGCGGCGCTGGCGATTGTGCGCGAGCTGGAGCGTTTCAGCCCGACGCTGGCGGCGCGGCCGCGCTGGCTGGTGCTGAACAAGACTGATCTGCTGGATGATGAGACACGGGCGGCGCGGCGCTCTGAGCTGGTGGCGGCGCTGGACTGGCAGGGGCCGGTGTACGAGGTGGCCGCCATCAGCGCCACGGGCACACAGCGCATCTGCCAGGATCTGATGGTCTACCTGGAGGCCCAGCGCGAGCGCGAGGCGGCGGACTCGGAGGAGCTGGCCGTCGAGCAGGCCACCCAGTCGCGCATGCAGGAGGAGGCCCGGGAGCGGATTGCCGCCCTGCGCGCCAGCCGTCGCCAGGTGCGCGATGATGACGATTTTGATGACGACGACTACGATGTGGATGTGGAGTACGTCCACTGAGCACGTTGTTGCAAGTGGCGGCAGGGAACCGGTGTGAGCGATAGGGATGGCGCGTGAGCGAAAGCGAAAGCAGTGAAACAGCCCGCAGTGAAATAGCCGGGGCCCTGCGCTGGGTGATCAAGGTCGGCAGTGCGCTGTTGACCAATGATGGCCGGGGGCTGGACGAGGGCGTGATCGGTGCTCTGGTGGACCAGTTGGCCGCCCTGCGCGGACGCGGCTGTGAGGTGCTGCTGGTGTCCAGCGGGGCAGTGGCGGCGGGCATTGTGCGGCTGGGCTGGAAGAGCCGGCCGGCGGCCCTGCACGAGCTGCAGGCCGCCGCCGCGGTGGGGCAGTCGGTGCTGGTGCAGAGCTACGAGAACGCCTTCAAGCACTACGGCATCGCCACCGCCCAGGTACTGCTGGGCCACGACGATGTCATCGCCCGGGATCGCTACCTGAACGCCCGCGGCACCCTCACCACCCTGCTGCGGCTGGGGGTGATGCCCATCGTCAACGAAAACGACACGGTGGTGACCGACGAAATCCGCTTCGGTGACAACGACTCCCTGGCGGCCCTGGTGGCCACCCTGATCGACGCCGATGCCCTGCTGTTGCTCACCGACCAGCAGGGCCTGTTCACTGCCGACCCGCGCCACGACCCCCGGGCGGAGCTGGTGCGGCAGTGCGATGTGCACGCGCCGGAGCTGGACGCCATGGCCGGCGACGGCGGTGCC
>JBKDZQ010000715.1:0-1863 GCA_047971325.1 Parahaliea sp. | reverse complement strand
GGGGAGAAGGGGTGGCCGTAGGCGACCTCCTCCCAGCCGCGGGTCAGGTTCCAGTCGTCGGTGACATCGTGGTCATCGAAGATCATCGCCACCGGCAGGTGGGCCAGCAGGCGCCGCACCCGGGTCAGGCCAGCGGCGAAGGCCGCCAGCGCCACCGATTCCCTCCGGTAGAGCGCGCGCTCCTCCTCGCCCAGGCCCGGCGGCTCAGTCAGCTCGCCCACCTGCCACAGGACGGGGGACCACACCAGGAGATACATCACCAGCACTTCACCCAGGGTTATCAGATGATTGCGGGCATTGACCGAGGTGAACACCGGCTTCTCCACCCCGCGAAACAGAATCTGCGCCAGGGCCCGGTGCCGGCTGTGCCTGGGCAGCAGGCGGTCACGGCGATAGTAGCTGTCGGGATGGGCATAGAGCTCGCTGGCGCTCGCCAGGCCAATCCCGGCCATATTTCCACTGCCCTCATCCGCGAACACCTCATCCGGCAGGCCCAGCAGCGCGATCAGCGTGTGGATGCGCCGCAGCAGGGGACCGGCAACATCGTCGGCGTAGATCTGATCACCAGTGAGCACCAGCGCCGAGGGCCAGCTACCCCGTGTTTCCCCTGCCGCGGGACCGGCCGCGCCGCCATCTTCAACCTCGCTGCCAGCAGCGCTCGCAGGAGGTGCATCGGCTACCGCACTTTGTTCTGAAATGCCTTGTTTCAACAGGTTTTTAAGTAAGTTATCACTTACTATCAGGCCATCACCACCGCGATGATGGGGCTTGCGACAGGAGCCGTGCAGCACCGCCCCGACACGTTCGGGCAGGATAAAACCGGGGCTGTCGCGGCCCTCATAGCAAAGCCCCCCGGCCAGCCTTTCCACCGCCAGCCAGGCCCCCTTATCGCCAACCGGCGTTCCCTCCGGGGCCAGCGACAGGCGGTAGTCGATCCAGGTATCTGCCGGCAGCGGCTCATCAAACGCTACGTCGAGCAAAAGGAAATACAAACGCTCACCCGCCTCCAGCCACTGGGCCTCCGGGTTGTCCGGGGCTATCAGGCGGGATAGGGATGCCTGTTCCGCCCCCGCATCCCCTGATCGCAACTGCAAACGGACCGCCAGGCGCTCACGGGTGGCGAGCCACAGGCAAAGCCGGGAGCGCTCGACGCGGCGCAGTATCGGCCCCGCGTAAACCAGGGGGAGAGTGGGTCCGGTCACCGCGTGGGTCCGGTGTCGGGGTAAGGGTGGGAATTCACAACAGGTCTCCATCACCCGGCCAGATTCGGGTATGTGAGTTCATTGCTCAAAGGAAGCCACCGAGATTCCGTAGTGCTCGCCGGCTGCAACCGTTTTACATTGTCTGGTCGCCTTCCGTCAATCTGACAGAAGCCGTGCGCGTCGACCCGGCGGTACGATTCGCCGGTGGCCGACCGGAAGTGACGGCCGTAGCTTGCGTGGCATGCCACCCGGCATAAAATTTAGAACGGGATGCCGTCATCCTCGTAATCACCGGGAGGGGCGCTCGTGTAGGGTGGCGGCTCCCCGGACGGGGAGTCTCCGGAGGCGGGGACCACTTTCCAGCCCTGCAGGTTATTGAAATAGCGGCCGTTGTATTCACGACCGCGAATATCGAAGCTGACGGTGACTTCCTGCCCGGCCTGCAGCTTGTCGAGCAGGGCAATCTTGTCCTGCACGAACTCCAGATTGATGTCCTGGGGATAGCGGCCATCATCGACGGTAACCACCATCTCGCGCTTGGTAAAGCCGCTGTTGAAGGTTTGCGGGTCCTGGATCAGTTTGATCTTGCCGGTCAGTTCATAGGCCATGGCTTGCTCGTGTTCTCAGATTGGTCGTTGCTGCTCGCGTCACAGCTTTCGTT
>JBKDZQ010000714.1:0-3281 GCA_047971325.1 Parahaliea sp. | reverse complement strand
CAGTTCCTCGGGGCGCAATTCCGCTGATCTCATTGCGATTGGAGGGATACGCCGCCAACAGCACCACCAGCGCCGTGTTGTAGCGCTCGGCGCCGAACATGCCGAACACATGCAGTACCGGTTTCATGGCGGCGATATCGAGTTGCCGGGCGACTTTGCGTTTGTCGCGATGTTGCAGCACATAATCGTAAAGCTTCGGCTGACGCTCGCGTACCAGTCGCGCCATGGCGATGGTGGCCTGGCGCCGAACCACCGCTGGCGTGGGCTGGTCAAGGTGAATTGAGAAGGTGAGGCCGCGAAGCGGTCGAGAGGCTGGCCTGGGCCATGCGCAGCATCAAGAGAGGGTGCCCTGTGGCACACACCAGCCAGGCGCGGGAAAAGCATCCAGTCCAACTCCAACGCAGAAGTCCGCACGACCGCCGAGCGCCCCGGGCGCGAAGCGGCCTTTGCCGACGGCCTCCCCGAGGCCCTGGTCCGGGCCCTGGCGGGTCGTGAACTGGCCTTCGACCAGCCCTTCAACCGTCCGATCCGCTCCGGGCGTTTATCAATACACCTGGTGGTACGTGGTTTGGAGGGGTCCTCCGGCAAGCGGGTGAGTGCCGATTCAAAACGTTCGACAAAACGCTGAGTCACCCCGGCTTCCTTCCTGGCGCGCTGATCCGGGTAGCGCTATGCAGTGGACTGTTGTAGCCTCCGGATTCGAGACATGGGACAGTCAAGAATGTTAATAAGCTGACAGTCTTTGCTTTCGCCACGAGCCATATTGAGGCGGGTAGAGCGAGGGATTGTTTGCATCCACCCTGATACTTTATAGAACATTCATAAGAGTGAAAGAGATGAAAAAGCAACGATTCAGGAGAAACCGCAGTTGTCTGTTGGTCGGTGCCGTGAGCTGCGCGGTGGCCGCGACGGCCTTTGCTAATAGCGCCAGGGGAAACTCCCTTGCTCTGGAAGAGGTTATAGTCACTGCCCAGAAGCGCGCCGAAGGCTTGCAGGATGTGCCGGTATCGATCTCGGCCGTCACCGGCGAGACGCTTGAGGCGATGGGCGCGTTGCGCATGGAGGACGTGGCAGTGTATGTGCCCAACCTGAATATCAGTGAAGCCGGACTCGGGGACCGTATCTACATCCGCGGTCTGGGTTCTGGTGAAAACCAGGGGTTCGAACAATCCGTGGGTATCTACGTCGATGGTATCTATTACGGGCGCGGCAGCTCCATTCGCGATGGTTTTCTCGACATGGAGCGGGTTGAAGTGCTGCGCGGCCCCCAGGGAGTGCTGTTTGGCAAGAATACCATTGCTGGCGCGATCAATATCATCACGGCCGACCCGGGCGACGAATTCGAAGGGGAAATCGGTGTTGCCTATACGTCCAAGCTGGATGAAAAGGAGGTAACGGGTATTTTATCCGGGCCGGTTTCGGACACCTTCGGTGCCCGTCTTGCCTACCGCTATACAGAAAGTGATGGCTACGTCAAAAACACCGGTTTTGGTGGGCGCGACGAACCCAACGAGGAAAATCAAATCGCAAGATTGACGCTTACGTGGCAGCCTGATGACATGCCGATGTCCGCCCGCTTCAAGTGGACACACTCCGAGTTCGACGTAATCGGTCGCCAGATGGATATGCTGGCCGAGCCACTCATTACGGGTGCATTGGTGCCGCCGGAACCGATAATCGGCGAAACCAAACTCAACTACAGTTCCGGACGGAATGCCTCGGACACCGACTTTTCCAACAACGACAGCTTCAGCCTGAATGTCGATTTCTATATCGGCAGTCATACCTTGACCCTGGTCAGCGGTTACACGCAGCTGGAGTATGATCGCACCATGGATGGCGACCGCTCCCTGGCCTCCACCGTCGAATTCTTTAACTTTGACGAGGAGTTTGACCAGTTCAGTCAGGAGGTGCGTTGGACGTCGCCCGGGGGTGAAACGGTGGATTATATCGTAGGCGCTTACTACCAGACCTCAGACCTGAGCACCTTTGAGGCTGGTGCCTTGCCAAGTCTCGGTCTGGACTGGAGCCGCGACTTTGGCGTCGACAGCGATACCTGGGCGATATTCGGCCAGGCGACCTGGAATGTCACCGATCGGTTCCGCGTGATGGCCGGGTTGCGTTACACCGAAGAGGATAAGAGCGGTGAGCGGGATTTCCGTTTCTTCGCGCCGGGCACAAAAACAGAGCTCGCTGATGTGCCCCTTATAAGCCCGCCGATTTTGGCCGGGACACCGATCGCCAACATACCCGGCGCCCTGTATCAGGATATTCTCAGTAGAAATCCGTCCATTCCAACAGGCCTGGCCGGATTTGGCGAACCTCATCAGGTGGACGGGAAGCGCGATGAAGAGGCGCTCACGCCAATGTTGACGATCCAATACGATCTCGGCGATTCCATGATCTATGCCACGGCCTCGACGGGATTCAAGGCAGGCGGGTTTGATACCCGCTCCAACCTGCCCATTCAGTTCCAGTTCGATGAAGAGAAGGTGCTTGCCGGGGAAGTGGGGGCCAAGTTGCGTTTGCTCGGTGGCGCGGCGGAACTCAATATCGCGGCTTTCTATATGCAATTCGAAGACCTGCAGACCAGCACCTTCGACGGTAACATCGGGTTTTTGGTGGATAACGCGGGTGAGGCAACGTCGCAGGGCGTGGAGCTCGATGGTCGCTGGCTCCTGACCGAGAACCTGACGCTCAATGGCGCCATAGGCTGGCTCGATTTCCAGTTTGACGAATTTCCCGGCGCCCAGTGCTTTGTCAGTAATTACCGGGTGCCGGATAATCGGCAGCCCGATGGTACCTGCGACTTTGCCGGTAAGGAAAACGCCTACACACCGGAGTGGACGGGCAATCTCGGTCTCAGGCACGTGTACGCCTTTGACAACATGGAGCTGCTCTCGTCGGTGGATGTGGTGTTTATGGACAACCATTACACCCTCCCCGATCTCAATCCCGGGTTGGAGCACCCGGCTTACTACAAGATCAATGCCCGGGTGGCGCTGGCCAGCCTGGACAACCGCTGGGAGGTGGCGCTGCTCGGCCGTAACCTGACGGATGAGCTGACGTTCAGCAACAGCGCCAACGTGCCCCTGATCAGCGGCGCCTATAACGTCTTTCTGGATCCGCCGCGGACGCTTACCCTGCAGGGGACCTACCGCTTCTAATATGGCCTTTTCTGTCAACAGGCACGAAGCCATTTCTCGTTGACACACGAAGGGATGAATGTGGTGAGTCAGGTTGTCAGCGCAACACGGGATGAGCAAAGCGGCGCACAGGTG
>JBKDZQ010000713.1:0-1720 GCA_047971325.1 Parahaliea sp. | reverse complement strand
TTCCAGGCGACCCGCAACGCCGCCCTGCAGGCCGGCCTGGCCGTATGGCTGGTCATTCTCGGGCTGTCCCTGGTCAACTACCTGCTGCGCTACTGGCGCTGGGCCTGGTATCTACAAAAGCTCACCCGGCTTGACATTCCCACGCGCTGGCACATGGCCTATTACTTTTGCGGTTTTGCCCTGTCCACCACGCCGGGCAAAGCCGGCGAAACGCTGCGATCGCTCTATCTCAGGCGCCACGGCGTTTCCTACCGCCACTCCTTGAGCACCTTCTTCGGCGAGCGCTACCTGGACCTGCTGAGCATCGTATTGCTTTCCAGCGCGGCGGTGTTTGTGTTCGATGGCTATGCGCCACTCACACTGCTCATCGGCCTTGTCGCGCTGGGCGCGCTCTGGCTTTTGCACAGCAAAACGGCGCTGCAGGCGCTGTCGTCCTGGTCGCATCGGCACCCGGGCCGGACCGGCAGGACACTGGCGCAACTGCTGGGCCTGGTGCAATCCTCCATCATTTTACTCAGGAGCCGGGAGCTGTTCGTCGGCTTGCTGGCCGGCACCATCGCCTGGCTGGCGGAGGCCGTGGGGTTCTGGTTCCTGCTGCGCGGCCTTGGCCAGGATGTTTCCGTATTGATGGCGGTGGGTATTTACAGCCTGGCCATCCTGGTCGGCGCCATTTCATTTTTGCCTGGCGGGCTCGGGAGCACTGAAGCGGTCATGGCCCTGCTGCTGGTTTCAGCGGGTATCGACAAGCCGGTGGCCATTGCCGCAACGCTGATCTGTCGCATCGCCACGCTCTGGTTCGCGGTATTCCTGGGGCTGGCGACCATGGGTCTTCTGGCAACGCGCGGGGTCGCCCCGCTACCCGGCAGGGAAGTGGAGGCGTGATCGTATGTCCAGCAACAGCCTATCCGGTAACAGTCCATCCGATAACAACAGCATGACCACTGACAATCAGTATCCGCTGATCGTCGACCTCGACGGCACACTGATTCGCAGCGACCTGCTGATCGAGTTACTGATGCTCCTGCTCAGGTCCAATCCGCTCTATGTCATTCTGGTCGTTGTCTGGCTGCTGGACGGCAAGGCCAGGCTGAAATCGGAAATTGCCCGCCGCGTGGACCTTCCCGTGGAATGGCTGCCCTACAATCTGGAGCTGCTGGAGTACCTGCGCAGCCAGAAGCGTCAGGGCCGGCAGATCGTACTGGCTACCGCTTCCCATGTGCGCTATGCCCGCTCGATTGCCCGTCACCTGCGCGTGTTCGACGATGTGCTGGCCTCCGATGAGGCCTGCAATCTGTCGGGCTCCGCCAAACGTACGGCCCTGACCCAACGGTACGGCGACAAGCAATACGTCTACGCCGGCAATGCGCCGGTGGACCTGGATGTCTGGGCGCATTGCCACCAGGCCATCGTGGTGGCCTCTGCGCGACTGGCGCAGCGAGTGGCAGCAATCTGTACCGTCGAATTGCAACTGTCTCCGGCCAGGACCCGGGTAAAGAGCTTTATCCGCGCACTGCGGGTGCATCAGTGGGTCAAGAACGCCCTGATTCTGGTGCCCGTACTGACCGCCCATCTGGCCCTTTCACCACCGGCCTTGCTGTCGGCCGCCCTGGCCTTTTTGGCCTTTTCCTTTTGCGCGTCCAGTGTCTACTTTCTCAATGACCTGCTCGATCTGAACGACGACCGCCGCCACGCCACCAAAAAGCACCGGCCATTCGCGGCG
>JBKDZQ010000712.1:0-3656 GCA_047971325.1 Parahaliea sp. | reverse complement strand
CCCCTGGATATGAACAAGCCGCTGTGGGAAATCTATGTGGTTGAGGGGCTCGACAACATCGAGGGCCTGGCGCTGGGCAGTTACGCGGTGGTGACCAAAATCCACCATGCGGCCGTCGATGGCGCTTCCCTGGTCAGGTTCTTCTCCTCCATCATGGATGGCGACAATAAGGGTACGCCGCTGCTGGAAGTGCCGGTAGATACTGTCAAGCCCAGTCCGGCGCCCAGCATGCGGGACATGGCGCGCCGGGCGGCGAGCAGCAACCTGCGCTCGCCGATGAAACTTGCCGAAGTGGTGCTGCGCAGCATGCCCGGGGTCTACCATTCGGTAAAGCAATCCAGGGCCAATCGCGGCGCGCCCAAGCCCCGGGTGCCCGATACCCGCTTCAACGTCAAGGTATCGCCCCACAAAATGTTCGACGGCCTGGAATTTTCCCTCGACTCGTTCAAGCAGATCCGTACCCTGGTGCCCGGCTGCAAAATTAACGACGTGGTGCTGGCGGTGTGCAGTGGTGGCCTGCGGCGCTATCTTTCGGCTCACAAGGAGTTGCCGGCGGAGCCACTGGTGGCCTGGGTGCCGATCAACGCCCGTTCCGGTGGCGCCGCGGATTCCGAGGGCGAGGGCAATAACATCACCGCCATGACCACGCCCATTCACACCGATATCGCCGACCCGGTCGAGCGCCTGGCGAAGATCGTGGCCTCGACGCAGTCCAGCAAGGAGGCCAAGTCCGGTATCTCGGCGCGGCTGCTAACCGATATCACTCGTCACATTCCCGCGGCCACTCAGGTTATGGCCAGCCGCCTGGTACTGAACACCGCCGCCGCCAACCGGGTGTGCAACCTGTTCGTGTCCAATGTCCCGGGCGCCCAGCAGCAGCTGTACATGAACGGCGCGCGCCAGGCCGGTAGCTACGGCCTCGCCCCGCTGGGCGAGGGCATGGGCCTGTTTATCGCCACCCCCAGCTATAACGGACGCATGTCCTTCAGCTTGACCTCCACCCGGGAAATCCTGCCGGATATCGAATTCTTCATGGACTGCCTGCGCGAGGCCCACGCCGAACTGCTGGCGCTGGTGGGGCCACCGGCAAAGCGCAAGCGCTCTCCGGCCAGGGCGGCGCCCGGGAGCACGGCGCCGCGCAAAAAGACGGCGACTGCCGGGAAAAAAAAGACGGCCCGGCATTCCGCCTAGAACCCGCGTCCCGTAATACCGGGCATGGCCATCACCGATGTCCGGGCCCGGTGGGGCGGCGGTGGCCTGCAACCGGAAATACTTGCAGGCCAGCAAAACATACTGTAAGTTCAAAATCCGTTTTATCCTTGGTCGATACTTCGCGCCATCCACTGCCTGTGGCGGCGCAAGGCACTGGCCGGGCCCAACTAGCAAGCAGACCGAGAGGTAGCGCCCCGTGACCGTGTTGGAGCAATTTCGCGCCGAAACCCGTGCCTGGCTGGAGGAAAACTGTCCCCCCGCCATGCGCGAACCCGTTCATGCCATGGAAGATATCTACAACGGGGGTCGCAAGCCTGAGCTGGATCACCCAGACCAGAAGGTCTGGTGCGAGCGCATGGCTGCGCGCGGCTGGACGGTGCCCCAGTGGCCAAAAGAATACGGCGGCGGTGGCCTTGGCAAGGAGGAGGCGAAGGTGCTTGGCGAGGAGATGGAGCGCATTGGCGCGCGCCGCCCGCTGGACAGCTTCGGCATTTCCATGCTTGGCCCGGCCCTGCTCGAATTTGGCACCCAGGAGCAGAAACAGGAACATCTGCCACCCATCGTGCGCGGTGAAATCCGCTGGTGCCAGGGTTACTCCGAGCCCAATGCCGGCTCCGACCTCGCCAGCCTGCAGACCCGCGCCGAGGACAAGGGCGACCACTATCTCATCAACGGCCAGAAAATCTGGACCTCCTACGCCGACAAGGCCGACTGGATTTTCTGCCTGGTACGCACCGACAACTCCGGCAGCAAACAGGAGGGCATCAGCTTTGTGCTCTTCGACATGGACCAGCGCGGTGTGACCACCCGCCCGATCAGGCTGATCAGCGGTTCATCACCCTTTTGCGAAACCTTTTTCGACGACGCCGTGGCGCTGAAGAAGAACCTGATTGGCGAGGCGGGCAAGGGATGGACCATCGCCAAGTACCTGCTGACCCACGAGCGCGAGATGATTTCCGGCTTTGGCAACGCGCCCAGGCGCTCTGTCGGCCAGCGGGCGGTGGACGTGCTGGGCAGCGACGCCAGTGGTCGCCTGGCCAATGGCATCCTGCGCCAGCGCATCGCCCAGTACCAGCTCGACGCCCTGGTGTTCGGCCACACCATGGAGCGGGTGGGCGACGAGGCCAAGGCGGGGCAGGGGCTCGGCCCGGCTTCATCCATTTTCAAGTACTACGGCACCGAGCTGAACATGCGCCGCAACGAACTCAATATGGCGGTGCAGGGCGAGGCGGCTCTGGGCTGGGACGGTGAGGTCTACGACGGCGGCCGCCTGAGCCGCGACTGGCTGCGCTCCAAGGGCAACTCCATCGAGGGCGGTACTTCGGAAATCCAGCTCAACATCATCGCCAAGCGCGTGCTTGGCCTGCCCGACGCCTGACAGATAAGGGAGGACAACAGCAATGGCACTGGTATTGAATGAAGAGCAGGTGATGCTCAAGGACGCCGCCGCGGGTTTTCTGACGGAAAAAGCCGGCGTGGCGCAGTTGCGCGCCCTGCGCGACAGCGCCAGCGAAGCCGGCTATGATCTCGCCGTGTGGCGGGAGATGGTGGACATGGGCTGGGCCGGGATTGCCATTCCCGAGGCCTTCGGCGGCCTGGGCTACGGCTATACCGGACTCGGGCTGGTGCTGGAGCAGGTGGGCCGTCATCTGAGCAGCTCGCCGCTGGAGTCCAGCGTGCTGGTGGCCGCCACTTTGATCAATGAGCTGGGCAGCGAGGCGCAGAAACAGCAGTGGCTGCCCGCCATCGCCGCCGGTGAGGTCACCGTCAGTCTGGCGCTGCAGGAGGGCGCCCACCACGCCCCGGGGCAGGTGGCGCTGACGGCCCGCGCCGAGGGCGCTGACTATGTGCTCAGTGGCAGCAAAGTACTGGTGCTGGACGCGCCCACCGCGCAGCAGTTCCTGGTGGTGGCGCGCACGGCTGGCGCCGCCGGTGACCGCGAGGGTTTGAGTGTCTTCCTGGTGCCGGCGGACGCTACCGGCCTGGTGGTGGAAGCCCGCTCGATGGTGGATTCCCGCGCCGCCGGGGCGCTGCGACTGGAGGCTGTCCGGGTGGCGGCAGATGCCCTGCTGGGGGAGGCCGACAAGGCCGCCGCGGCGCTGGAGCGCACCCTGGATATCGCCAATATCGGCCTGTCCTCGGAACTGCTGGGGCTGGCGGCGGAGGCCTTCGAGCGTACCGTTGCCTACCTGTGCGAGCGCAAGCAGTTCGGCCGGGTGATCGGCAGCTTCCAGGGCCTGCAGCACCGGGCGGCGGAGCTGTTCGCGGAGCTGGAGCTGGCGCGCTCCATCGTGCTCAGGGCCCTGCACGCGGTTGACGCCGGCGACGACAGCCTGCCCTTGCTGGCCAGCGCCGCCAAGGCCAAGCTGTGCGAGGTGGCCCAGCGCGTCACCGACGAGGCGGTGCAGATGCACGGCGGCATCGGTATGACCGACGAGCACGAG
>JBKDZQ010000711.1:0-2439 GCA_047971325.1 Parahaliea sp. | reverse complement strand
GGTGCACTCTGTATGTGGCAAGACGCACCTTGGTGCGTAATCCACGATACCGGGAGGCAGACCCCTCCCGCAAATTACCACGGTGCCTGATGCAGAGTGCGTCAGGCCATGATGTCTGAGGACGCCCGGCGGCGACAGAAATGCGGTCACCCGAACAGGAAAGAACCTCGCCCTTACGCCCGGCGAGATTATATGACTGCGGGGTAGTGGGCTATAGAGAAAAGATTCCAGGCCGCAATGTCGATTTTCGACAGGTTTGCAGGCAATAGCGCACTTGTTGCAATAAAACCTGTTACGGATTCTCCCGTCACACAGGGCAGTGCACGCATCGTTATAGCGGGGCACATCGGGCAGTGGTGAGCCCTGAGATTGGTTGAGCGCTTGCAAAACAATGGGCTGCGCGACCCAAATGTTACCCGCGCGAAAAACCTGCCGGCTTGGACGACAGGTCTGTTGGGGCGGCTGACGGGGGATCGATTGTCCAGGGCGAAAGGTTCTGGAGAGAGTGCCGTCAGCTGATGCTGGATCCGGGCCGGGAGCGGTGTGGGCGAATGCCGTCGCCGGCCAGTGCGGCCACCAGCCGGTCGAGCAAATCCCAGGGACGGCCCCCGGCATAGCCCTTGATGCTGCCGTCGACCGCGGCGGCCAGTTGCAGCAATTGCCCGAGGGCGGCCAGGTTGTGGCGGCCCAGTGCGGCCTGGTAGAGGGGCACGCGGTTCTTCCAGATGCGCCGCTGCTGCATGGCCTGGGCCGGGGCGATGCCGCGCCCGGTATCGGTCTGCAGTTCGTACAGGCTGCGTACTTCGCGGGCCAGGGCCCACAGGGCCACGCTGGGTTCGGTGCCCTCGCCGCGCAGGCCGTGCAGCATGCGCAGGCTGCCGGCGGCGTCGCCCTGCAGGGCGCTATCGGTCATGCTGAACAGGTTGAAGCGGGCGTTGTCGAGCACGGCGCTGGTCACGGTATCGGTGCTCACATGCTGCCCGTCGGCCAGCAGCTTGAGCTTTTCCACTTCCTGCACCGCCGCCAGCAGGTTGCCCTCCACCCGCTCGGCCAGCAGTTGCAGGGCCTCGCGATCGATGGACAGGCCCGCCGCCTGCAGCCGCTGCTGCAGCCAGCGGGGCAGTTCCTGGGCCTTGACCTCCCAGACCTTCATCCAGGCGCCGGCCTGGTCGATGGCCTTGAACCATTTGATTTTCTGGGAGGCCTTGTCTATCTTGACGAACACCAGCAACAGGATGTCGTCGCCAGTGCTGCGCTCCAGGTATTCGACAATGGCCTTGCTGCCCTGGGCACCGGGCTTGCCGGAAGGCAGGCGTAGCTCGATCAGCTTGCGGTCGCCGAACAGGGACAGGTCGGCGGCACTGTTGAGCAGGGCCTGCCAGTCCAGGTCCCTGCCGCTGGCCTCGATCAGCTCGCGGTCGCTGCAGCCGGCGGCGCGGGCGGCGGCGCGCACCTGGTCGCAACATTCCTGCACCAGCAGGGTCTCATCCCCGCTGACGAGGTAGACCGGCAGGCACTGCTGGCGGAGCTGGGCGGCGAGTTTTTCCGGGTACAGGCGCACGCGCGCTAGCCGGCGTCCCGCTCGCGGGTCTTGGCGGCGTTGGCGGCGAAGAAGCCGATGCGGCGCAGTATCTGCTGGGCCAGTTCGGTGCGCATTTCGCTCTGCAGGATGCGGATTTCCTCGGCCTTGCCCACCACGTTGCGCGGGTCGTTCTCCATCTGCTTGACCACCGAGGCCTGGCTGAGCTCCATGACCGGTGCGTTGTTGTCGGCGCGCAGCACGGTGAACTGGGCCTGCATGGTCAGCTCGAATTCCGCCGCCCGGGCCTCGCTGTTGAGCGACAGGTTGCGCTGGCTGAAACGCTCCGGCCACAGGCGCACGATGAAGGCGGCTTCATCGCGCCGGTCAGCCCAGGTAATGCCGTTGGTGGCAAAGCGGGTGATGATCTCGCGGCTGAACTCGCTGTTGGGGTTGTTGCTGTCGAGGTAGAGGCTGCGCCAGCTCTCGGGCAGGGCGGTGGCACTGCTGGTGCCGCGCAACTGGAAGCCGCAGGCCGCGAGCAGGGCGCAGAGAGTCAGGTACAGGCTGAAGCGGACAAAGCGAGGAAGCATGGGTGGCACCCGTATCGATCCAGTGGTTTTGCCGGCCCGGGTACCAATGGCCCCACCGGGGGGCGGCACCGCTGGCGCCAGCGCCATTCAGTTAGCGACAATGTTAACCAATTTGCCGGGCACCACAATAACCTTGCGCACGGTGATCCCGTCGAGAAAACGCTGTACGTTGTCCTGGGTCAGTGCCAGGGCCTGTACGCTGTCCTGGTCGGCGGAGGTCTCCACTTCCATGCGCGCGCGCACCTTGCCGTTCACCTGTACCACCATCTCGATGCTGTCGCGCACCAGGGCGGCCTCGTCCACCGCTGGCCAGGGCGCGTCCAGCAG
>JBKDZQ010000710.1:0-3501 GCA_047971325.1 Parahaliea sp. | reverse complement strand
TTTCGAGAAGGAGCAGGACGTTACCCTGCAGCAGGCTGAAAGAGTCGCCCATACCTTTGTCGTCGGCACCACCCGGGTCGGCAAAACCCGCCTGCTCGAAGTGATCGCCAGTCAGGACATCCGCAGTGGCGACGTGGTCATCGTATTTGATCCCAAAGGGGACGGCGATCTGTTGGCGCGCCTGTATACCGAGGCCCGCAGGGCGGGCAGGGCCGGGGAGTTCCAGGTGTTCCACCTGGGCTTCACCGAGCAATCGGTGGCCTACAACCCGGTGGGCTCGTTTTCCCGGGTGACGGAAGTGGCGAGCCGCATCGCCGGGCAACTGCCCAATGAAGGTAATTCCGCAGCTTTCAGGGAGTTCGCCTGGCGCTACGTCAATGTGCTGGCGAAGGTACTCGATGTCCTTGGCGAGCCCATCAACTACCAGGTGCTGCTGGAGTGCAGTACCGATATCGACGCCCTCGTGGTGCGCTACCTCGCCTGCGTGTCCCGGCAACAACAGTTCGAGGACTGGTCCGAACAGCTAGCGGATTTAGTCGAGAGCGAGGCGAAAATGCCGACGCAATACAAAGGCCGGGCTCGCACCGCCTGGGCCAGTGTCGAGCTCTTCCGACGCCATGGCCTCTCTGACCCCACGGCGACCTCGCTGATCAAGACCTTCGAGCACGACAAGAGCCACTTCGACAAACTGGTCGCCAGCCTCTATCCATTGCTGGAAAAACTCACCTCGGGACCGGTGGCGCGCCTGCTCTCCCCGGAGAGTAATCCCGAGGACACCACCGAGCGGCTATCCTGGAAACGGGTGATCGAGCGCGGCGGCATTGTCTATGTGGGCCTCGATGCCCTCTCTGACCCGGATGTCGCCAGTGCGGTGGGCAACGCCATGTTCGCGGACCTCACCTCGGTGGCGGGCAGTCTTTATAAGGACGCACAGCGCGGCGCGCCCCTGAAAAAAGTCTGCGTGCACGCGGATGAGTTCAATGAACTGGTGGGCAGGGAGTTCATTCCGCTGGCCAATAAGGCCGGCGGCGCCGGCTTCCAGTTGACGGTCTACACACAGACCCTCTCGGACATCATCGCCCGCTTTGATAACCCGGCGCGGGCGGGGCAGGTGGTAGGCAACCTCGGCACCATCATCATGCTGCGGGTCAAGGAAAAAGCCACCGCGGAACTGCTGACCACACGCCTGAAGGACGTCGAGATCAACCATCTCATGTTGGACTCGGGCAGCACTGACAGCGCCGACCCCACCAATGACGTGCATTTCACCTCGACCACTCGCCAGCGGATCTCCAGTCAGCGGGTGCCGATGATCCACGCCGGGGATCTGGATGCGTTACCCAAAGGCCACGCCTTCGCCCTGATCGCCGGCCGTCTCTACAAGCTGCGCCTACCGCTGTTTTCCGACGACGCGGAGCTGCCCAGCGGCCTGCAGGCCATGGTCGAGGCCATGCGCCGGGACTACCAGCACAGCAATACCGCGAGCACCGACTGGGCGACCCCGACGCCCCTGGGCTGGCAATCATGAGCCGTGATGCCACCGCCCGCACTGCGCGGGATGACGCACCGGCAAGACCGGTCAAGCGCGGACCGATTGGCATGACGCTGGCCATCCTGGGGGCGCTGATCGGTGCGGCATTGACCGCTTCGCTGCTCTCTGTGCTGCTGGAATGGGCCGGGATCGCGCTGGGTTGGTGGCCGGGTACCCACAGCCGTGACCTGCTCATGACCGAGCGCGGCTATGTCGAGGCCATCGACGACTACCCGCTGTCACCGCTACGGCCCACGCAGCTCACCGCCATGGCCTGGGGCCAATTCGACCGGGGTTTGTCCTTTGTCGGACTCACCGCGTCGGCGGGCGTGTATGGGGTGGCGGCGATCAACACCGTGAAGCTGCTGTTGCTGCGCGGGGTGATCGTGGTGCTGGCCCTGCCGGGTTACGCCCTGGCGATCGTGGCCGGCCTGTTCGAGGGCCTCGTGGCCCGGGATATCCGCAAGTTCACCGGCGGCCACGAGAGCGCCTACGTGTTCCATAAAGCCAAACGCTGGATCGCGCCGAGCGTGATGCTGACGGTCACGTTGTACCTGATGCTGCCCTGGTCGGTGCCACCGGCGCTGCTGTTCGCACCGACCATGTTGCTGACCGCCGGGATGGTCTACATCGCCGCCAGCCGGTTCAAGAAGTTCGTGTAGGAGACAGGGACGCCATGCCACTGATGAGCCCCGCACAGCAGACCGCCTTCGACGGTGCCAATGGCAGCGGTCACAGCGCGGCGGATGTGCACACCCTGGTGGTATCGGTGCTGATTGTTCTGATGTTGGTGTGGCTCGCCTGGGTCGCGATCAGTGCCTACCAGCTCCTCAAGACTCCAGGGGTCAAGACCCCGGAGGCCGCCGGCAAGGTTGTCCGCGCGGCATTCATTGCGATGGTCATCATGGCCGTCGCCAACATCGTGTGGGGAACCTGAGAGGACCTAAACATGCAACGAGTGAACATCTTGATCACCGCCTATCAAGGCATCCAGGCGCGCTGGCGCGCCACCCGGCAGCGCCTGGGGCTGCACGTTACCGCTTTCTTGCTGGGCGCCGGTACCACCGGTGCACTGGCCCAGGGCCTGCCGACCACGGCGCCGCCGTCCCGGGGCAGCACGGACGGTGACTATATCGGGCTGATGCAGGACTACGCCTTCGATATTGGCGTCTTCATCGGCCTGGCGCTGGCCACGCTGGCCATGATGGTCGTGGTGAAAAACACCATGGGCGCGTATTCCGAGGTGCAGGACGGCAAGGGCACCTGGGGACAACTGGGCATCAACTTTGGCGCCGGCGTACTGCTGTTGGTGTTTATCGTTTTTCTGCTCACCGAGGCGGCGACGATTCTCTGATGAGTGCACGCCGCGACATCGACTTTTTGCCTGACCGGCTCAATGAGGAGCCGGTCGTCTTCCTGTCGATGACCAACTCGGAGATCAAGTACGCCGCCGGGCTGTGCCTGGGCGTCTGGGTGCCGGTGTCGACGCTGGTGGGCGCGCTGCTGGGATTTGCCCTGATGGGCTTCGCGCTGTCTCTGGCCTTCGTGTTCGGCAGCCTGTGGTTGATCGGCAGGCGCCTGCGGGTCGTCAAGCGCGGCAAACCCCGGCAGTACCACGTCATCGCGATCCAGGCCTGGCTGCAGGATCGCGGTCTGGCGCCACGCACCCTGATTCGGGAAAGCCGCAGCTGGGACATCCACCGCTGGAGAACGCCATGAGCCGATACGACAGCCTGGTCCATTCCAAGGACGCGATGATCCGCCTGCTGCTGGGTGTGCTCGCCATCCTCAGCCTGCTCCTGCTGGTCGCCCTGGTCGGCTGGAGCCGGGCGCCCGACAACATCCGCTTGCACTATCCACCGTGTATGGACTCCTCCTCTTTTGCAAGCACTTTGTCCGATTGCGTCAAGGTACGACTGCCTACGTGTATCCGGTCTCATTGATGATGCCGTTTGCCCAGGCATCGGACC
>JBKDZQ010000709.1:0-3307 GCA_047971325.1 Parahaliea sp. | reverse complement strand
GCTCGTCGAAGAGGTCGCGGCTGTAGGTCAGGCAGCAGCCCAGACGGCCGTCGAGGTCGGTCACTTCCAGGTTGAGGTCGAACTTGATGGCTTTGGCATCGTTGACCCGATATTCCACGGTCATGCCCGCCAGCTCGCGGGTCTGCTGGAACTGCCAGCGCTGCACGTTGCACATCACCTGAAACAGCGGATTGTAGGCGGCGCTGCGGCCTGGCTGCAGGGCGTCCACCAGCTGATCAAAAGGCAGATCCTGGTGGGATTGCCCCTCGATCACCGTGCGCCGCAGCTGATCCAGCAGGTCCGCACCGCTCATCTCGCCGCGCAACTGGCAGCGCAATACCTGGGTATTGAGAAAGGCGCCGATCAGCCCCTCGCTCTCGGGGCGGATACGGTTGGCCACCGGCACGCCGATACGCAGGTCGCGCTGGCCGCTGTAGCGGTAGAGCAGCAGCGCCAGGGCGGCGGTCACGGTCATGAACAGGGTGCTGCCGCGGGCGGCGTTGAAGGCGTGGACGCGGGCGGCGAGCTCGTCGGGCAGGTCAAAACGGTAGAGGCCGCCGCGGTGACTCTGCACGGGTGGCCGGGGTCGATCACTGGGCAGTTCCAGCAGGGGATGCTCATCTCCCAGTTGAGCGCGCCAGTAGTCGAGCTGGCGTGCGCCCTCGCCGGACTCCAGCCAGCGCCGCTGCCAGACGCTGTAATCCAGGTATTGCACCGGCAGCGGCGCCAGCGGCGAGGGTTTGCCGTCAACGAAGGCCTCGTACAGGGTGGCCAGCTCTCGGGCGAAGATATCCATCGCCCAGCCCTCGGTAACGATGTGGTGCAGGGTCAGCACCAGGTAGTGCTCGCGCTCGCAGAAGCTCACCAGATGGGCGCGTAACAGGGGGCCCGCAACCAGGTCGAAAGGCTGGTGGGCTTCCCGGTCCGCCAGCGCCAGCAGCCAGGGCTCACGCCCGGCGGCCGCCAGGTGACTGAGGTCGTGCCGGACCAGCGCCACGCCAGCGGTCGCCTGCACCCGCTGCTGGGGCACGCCGTCGACTTCCGGGAAGGTGGTGCGCAGGGTTTCGTGGCGCTCTATCAGGGCCTGCAGCGCAGCGTCCAGCACGTCGGCCTGTAACTCGCCGACAAAGCGCGCCATGCCACCGACGTTGTAGGCGGGGCTGTCCTGCTCCAGCTGCCACAGGAACCACAGCCGCTGCTGGGAAAACGACAGGGGCACCGGCCGGCTGCGATCCACCGTCTCGATGGGCGGCTGGCGGTTACTGTCCCCGGCCTGCCTGGCCCGCTGCACGTGGGTGGCAAAATCGCCCAGGCGGCTGGCGTCGAACAGGGCGCGCAGGGGCAGCTCCACATCGCATCGCTGGCGGGTGCGGGCGACAATCTGGGTGGCCAGCAGAGAATGCCCGCCGAGCTCGAAAAAGTCATCCGCCAGGCCGACGCGCGGCAGGCCCAGCACCTCCTGCCAGATCGCGGCGAGGCTTTGCTCCAGCGCCGTCACCGGGGCGAGGTACTCGCGCTGCTGCCAGGTGGGCTCGGGCAGGCGCCGGTAGTCCAGCTTGCCGCTGGGCAGCAGGGGCATGGCGTCCAGGGCTATCCACTGCGCCGGCACCATGTACTCCGGCAGGCTTTGCCGCAGTGCGGCGCGCAGGCTGTCGCTGCTGTGATCGTCACTGGCGCCGTCACCGGCATCCGCGCCCGGCTCCCTGACCTCCCTGACCTCCCTGACGTAGTAGGCCAGCAGTTGCTGGTCACCATTGGCACGGGCCCACACCCGGACGGCGGCCTGCAGAATGCCCTGCAACTGGCACAGGCGGGCCTCGATCTCCGCGGGTTCGATCCGCAGGCCGCGCAGTTTCAGCTGGCGGTCCAGGCGGCCGAGGAAGTCCAGGCTGCCGTCGTCCTGCCAGCGCACCCCGTCGCCGGAGCGATACAGGCGGGCGCCGGTGGCGCAGGGCTCGTCAGTAGCGAACGTGGCGAAAGGGTCGGGCACGAAGCGCTCCGCCGTCTGCCCGGGACTGCCCAGATAGCCACGCGCCAGGCCCGCCCCGCCGATGCACAGTTCCCCGGCCACACCCGTGGGTACCCGGGTGAATTCCCCGTCCAACACCCGGCAACAGGTGTCGGCCAGGGGCCGGCCGATGGGGGAGCATCCGGCATCAGCGCGCTGGCTGTGCCACCAGGTGGCGTTGATTGTTGTTTCCGTCGGGCCGTAACGGTTGTGCAGGGTGACCTGGGGCAGCGCCTCCAGCACGCGGTCGCGCAGGGTCGGCGACAGCACTTCCCCACCGCAGAACAGCAGCCGCAGCGAGCGACAGTCCCTCACCCCGGCCTGTTCGACAAAGGCCTGCAACAGCGAGGGCACAAAATGCACCACGGTCACGCCCTGCTCCACCACCCTTTGCAGCAGCGCTTGCGGATCGCGCTGCTCACCCGGCGCCGCCAGGACCAGGCGCGCGCCGGCCAGCAGGGGCCAGAGGCATTCCCACACCGACACATCGAAGGTCAGCGGCGCCTTTTGCAGCAGCACATCGTCTTGTGTCAGGGCGTAGGTCGCCTGCATCCAGGCCAGGCGCGCGCGCAATGCACCGTGGCTGACACCCACCGCCTTGGGCCGACCGGTGGAGCCGGAAGTGTGAATGACATAGGCCAGGTTGTGATCATGCACCGTAACTGGCGCGGCGCTGGCGGGCCAGGCGTCCAGGTCGAGTCCCGACAAATCCACGACATCGACCGCCGCGTCCATATCCTCCGGCGCCGGGCCGGTGGTAATCAGGCGCGTCGCGCCGGCGTTGCCCAACATCCCGTTGAGCCGGTCCACGGGATGATCGGCATCCAGGGGCAGGTAAGCGCCCCCCGCCTTGAGAATACCCAGTATCGCCGTGAGCATGGGTGTCGAACGCTCGATCAATATCCCCACGCAGACATCCGGGCCGACGCCGCGACTGCGCAGGTAATGGGCCAGGCGATTGGAGACCGCCTGCAACTGCCGGTAAGTGACACTGCCCCCGGCCCACTGCAGCGCCGTGCGGCGGGCGTGTTGTGTTCCCGCCTGTTGCAGCCAGGCCAGCAGGCCATGCCCGTCCTCGCCTGGCGAACGGGCCTGCTCCGGCGGCAGCTCCCGGGACGACAGTTGCGCGTGCTCGGTGGCACTCAGGAGAGGCAGGTCGGCGATGGCCCGCTGCGGGTTGTTCACCACCGCTTGCAACAGGCACTGAAAATGCGCCGCCATGCGCGCCACGGCGGCCGGCTCGAACAGTGACTCGGCGTAGTCCCAGGACAGCAGCAGTCGCCCCTGCCCGTCCTCCTC
>JBKDZQ010000708.1:0-5752 GCA_047971325.1 Parahaliea sp. | reverse complement strand
GTGGGTATCGGCTCCGCGCCCAACAGCGGGTTCATGTGGCGGGCGGCCAGCGCCGGGCGAGGTTTCAGTGTCCAGGTGAGTCGCCTGGATGAGGTGGCGGCGCGCATGGGCGAACTGTTCGAGCGTATTGCCGCCCCACTTGCCCGGGATATCGCCGTGGACTGGCCCCAGAGCGTGGAAGCCTGGCCGGCCCGGGTGCCCGACCTCTATCGCGGCCAGCCCCTGCTGCAAGCGGTGCACCTGGGCAGCCAGCCGCCGGCGGGCGAGGTGGCGGTGCGCGGCATGCTCGCCGGCAGTGCCTGGCAGCGGCAGTTGACGATAGCCCCGCAGCCTGGCAATCGCCAGCATGCGGGGGTGGCCAGCCTCTGGGCAGGGCAGAAGATCGCCGGCCTGCTGGCGCTCAAGTCCGCGGGTTCGCCGGAGGAGGAAATCCGCCCCGCCGTGCTCGCCGTGGCCCTGGCTCACCAGTTGCTCAGTCCCTATACCAGTTTTGTCGCCATCCAGGAGCGCATCTCTCGCGAAGCACAGGCGCCACTGGCCCCCACCGCCGTGCCCAATACCCGGCCCCAGGGGCAGAGCCACCAACCCTACGCCTACCCGGCGACGGCCACCACTGGTCCGGCCAAGGTATTCCTAGGCTGCCTGCTGGCGTTCATCGCCCTGCTGGTGCACGTGATGTGTCGTCCGGAGGAAGACCATGTTGCGTCACGTGTCTGAGCGCCCCCGTTATCTGCTGGTGGTGGCGCTGTTGCTGGTGGCGCTGCAACAGTTCGGCTCGGCGGGTCTGATTTATGCCAAGGCGGCGCTGGCGCCGCTGCTGGTGCAGCGCGCCTGGGCGGCCACCCTCAACAGCAACGGCCAGGTGCACAAGCCCTGGCCCTGGGCCGATACCTGGCCGGTGGCGCGGCTGCTGGTGCCAGAGCTGGGCGTCGACCAGTTTGTGCTGACCGGCGCCACTGGCAACGCCCTGGCCTTCGGCCCTGGCCTGGATGCCGCCGGCGCCGCGCCGGGGGAGGGCGGCACAGCGGTGATTGCCGGCCACCGGGACACCCACTTTCGCTTCCTGCAGCGCATGGAGCCTTCCATGTTGCTGTGGCTGGAACTGCCCTGCGGTCGGCGCCAGCAGTTCCGTGTGAGCGGTGCTCAGGTGGTGGACAGCCGGCAGGCGGCGGCCATGCCGTCCCGGCAGGGGCCATCCCGGCTGGAGCTGGTGACCTGCTATCCCTTCGACGCCCTGCGCGCCGGCGGGCCTCTGCGCTACGTCATTTTTGCGATTTCGCAACAATCCGCGCTGGCGAATGAAAACCTACTGCAGCTAAATACCAACGGCACTCACGGAGCGACTCAGCTATGAAAAGCGTGCAACACCTGTCCACCCTGGCGGTGTACCAAACCCTCGACCCCTCGCAGCTCTCCGTCCTGAAGCGGGGCGGCTGGAAGCAGATAGTGCCGCGCCAGGATGGCGAACGCCTCTGCCAGCTCAAGCTGCAGCAGCGCTATGCCGAGATGATTGCCCGCCAGTGGGCGGTGTCCTCCTTCGGGGAAGGGTATGTCGTCAGGCTCATCCTGCCCCGCCGGGCACTGACCCACTACACCCTGGGCTCGGTGGCCTACGAGGAGCACCTGGAGTATCAGGTGCCCACCGGCGAACTGCCCTGGCTCAGCCGGCAACTGGTGGGGCGCGTGTCACTGGTCTCGGTGTTTCGGGAGCAGCACAGCTTTTCGATTCCGATCGCGGGATTGCCGCTCACGGCGTTGATGGGCTGACGGGCTTGACAGCCTTCCTGTCAAATGACCGATAGTGTGGCGCCCGGCGCGCACCGTTCATCCTCTCGTCTCGTCAGCCTGTCGTGGTGAGGTGGCGCTGCGGCTGCCGGCTCACAATACAAAGTCGATACCGGCCCAGTAGACAGTGCCCAGCTTACCCGTGGTGTTGACGGTGGCGCCTTCCAGGGTCTGGCCAAAGTCCTTTTCATTGGTCACGTTTTCGACCCGGAAGCGCAGGCCAATGCTGTTGCTGACTTGCCAGGAGGCGCCCACATCGATGCGTTCGTAGGCTCTGAGCTCGACGGTTTCGCCAGTGGCGGGCGTCTGTTCGAAGCCCTCGTTGTAAAGCCCGGCTCCCCACAGGGACAGCGTCTCGTTGACCATGAAATCCGCCCGCACGGTGAATTGATCGGTCGGCACGTTGACACCATTGCTGCCCCAGAAGATGTTGCCGTTGGATTTCGTGCCATCGGCCCGCGTGGCTTCGAGATCGAAAATGTGCATATAGCCCGCGGAAACGACCATCCGCGACGACAGGCGTACGAAGGCCTCCAGCTCCAGACCCGACTGTTCGACCTCCACGCTTTCGATCGCCCCGCCCTCGCGGCGCGGCACATCCTCCTGTGTCACTTCGTACAGCGCCAGATCGACATAGCCATCCTGCCAATCCTGACGGATACCGATTTCATAGGTAGTGGATTCGACAATGGTGTCCTCCGCGCCCACCGGGTTGAGAGCGTCGGTGCCAAAATTGCCGTATTTTTCATAGAAGCGGTTGTAGCCGGTGGCGGCGCTCGCGCGCAGCCGGGTATCAGGCAGTACGGAATAGGCCGCGCCGATATCCCAACTGGTGATATCGCTGGTGCGCAGGTTATCCGGCCGGGTCACACCGTCGAGCACGATTTTGTTGTCGAAGTCGGTGTAGCGCAGGCCGAGGGTGAGCGCCAGATTGTCCCGGAAGCGCAGGGTGTTGACGTTTTTCAGCGCGCTGTCGTCGAAGGTGTTCTCCCAGGAGTTGTCTCGCAGGGTTTTGGTGTGTTTGTACTCCACGCCAACACTGCCAGCATAGCTCAGCGTGTCCGACAGCGACCGGGTCAGATAGATGTCGGCAAAGGCGATATCGATGATCGTGGCCCTGTCGCGACTGCGGGCGGGCCACTGGGTGTCGGTATCCGAGCGCAGGTAGCCAGCCCGAACGCTGGTGTTGTCGCTGAAGGCGTGCTCCAGGGTCACCGAGCCAAATTGGGTGTCGGAATCGATATTGTTGATGGCGTCGCCGCGGTAGATATCGGTATCGGACCTGTTCAGCATGCCCAGCACTTCAAGACGGGTTTTCGGGCTGATATTGAAACCGTATTTGAGTACGCCACCACCGATGGACTGGTCGTCGAGGCTGGCGGGCTCGCCATCGTAGGCGCCATCGAAATAGCGGCCTGCGATATAGATATCCCAATTGTCCGTGCTGTCGGCAAATTCTGCCTGCAACACACCCTCGCTGGCATCGTTGTAGTCCAGTGAACCCGCAAAGTGATCGTTATAGCCACGACCGTCCTTGATCATTGTCTGGAACACGCCGCCGTCGGAGCCGTTACCGTACTGCACGGCCCGCCCGCCCCGCAGGACGCTAATGCGATCGATGGCGATGGTTGGAATGCGGGCGTTGGAGTAACCGCCGCCTTCCTCACCCGCGAACTTGATAGCGGGCAAGCCATCGATGGAGGTGGATGCTCCCCAGTCGCCAAAAGTGCGAATACCCGCGCTGCCGCCAAAGCGGTCGGCACTGTAGGGCGCGCCGATAAGGCCGGTGGCGCCGAAGCGCAGGGCGTCGCCGGTATTCAGGGGGTTCAGGTTCTGGATCTCGGTCCCGCCAATGGTGGATGATGAGCGGCTGTCCTCGGCGGCGTCCTCCACCTCCGCCCGCGTGGCCTGGGAGGGAGAAATGAGCTGGGCTCCCACGCGAATCAGCTTGAGTTCGTAGGTCTCGGCCTTGAGCGCGCCGCTGAACAGCGCAAGCCCTGAAAGGGCGCAGGCAGTGCTTGCTACGCGCCGGTGTGTTTTCGGTGACATCTCGGAGCCCCTCCCGGGCCAATGCATGGATAAATTTCATTAAAGCAAATAATACTTATTATTATTTGGTAATGATACTTCTTTGTATTTATGCCCGGCTTGCTGAAGCGCCGATGGGCTGACGCTCGCCAGTCGCTGTGCTACCATCGCCGCCCTCAAAATTTCTCCGGACGGCGCGGGCACCATGGTTCGCGCCGGCTGAAGCTGACTCACGCGGCCTTTAGTAGGGGTCGCCACTGGACAAAGGAAACTGCGTGCCTGTTATCACCCTGCCCGACGGCTCCCAACGCCACTTCGACCAGGCGGTTACCATCATGCAGGTGGCCGAGGATATCGGCCCCGGTCTCGCCAAGGCGACCCTGGGGGGGCGTGTCAATGGTGTGCGCCGGGACGCCAGTGACCTGATCGAGGAAGACGCCGGGCTGAGCATCTTCACCGCCCGGGACGAGGACGGCCTGGAGATCATCCGCCATAGCTGCGCCCACCTCATCGGCCACGCGGTCAAGCAATTGTGGCCGGAGGCCAAAATGGCGATTGGCCCCACCATCGAGAACGGCTTTTATTACGACATCGACCTTGAACACCACCTCACCGAAGCCGACCTCGAAACCCTCGAACAGCGCATGCACGAGCTGGCGGCCAGCGAATACGAGGTGGTGAAGAAAACGGTCGACTGGCAGCAGGCCCTCGACACCTTCCGGGAGCGGGGCGAGCCCTACAAAATGGATATCCTGGAGCGGGACATCGCCCGCCACGACCATCCCGGCCTGTATTTTCATCAGGAATATGTCGATATGTGCCGCGGGCCCCACGTGCCCAACATGCGCCACTGCCAGCATTTCAAGCTGATGCGGGTGTCCGGCGCCTACTGGCGGGCCGACCAGAACAACAAGATGCTGCAGCGCGTGTACGGGGTGGCCTTTGGCGACAAAAAGTCACTGAAGTCCTACCTGCAGCTCCTGCAGGAGGCCGAAAAGCGCGACCACCGCAAAATCGGCAAGCAACTGGGCTTGTTCCACCTGCAGGAAGAGGCGCCGGGCATGGTGTTCTGGCACCCGGCGGGCTGGTCCATCTACCAGGTCATCGAGCAGTACATGCGCCAGGCCCAGCGCGAGCAGGGCTATCGGGAGATCAAGACGCCGCAACTGGTGGATATCTCCCTGTGGCAGCGCTCCGGTCACGCCGACAAGTTTGGCGACGACATGTTCCTGCTCGGCACGCAGGAGCGGGAGTTCGCCGTCAAGCCGATGAACTGCCCCTGCCACGTGCAGGTGTTCAACCAGGGCCTTAAGTCCTACCGGGACCTGCCCCTGCGCCTGGCGGAGTTCGGCTCCTGCCACCGCAACGAGCCCTCCGGTTCCCTGCACGGCATTATGCGGGTGCGCGGTTTCACCCAGGACGACGCCCATATTTTCTGCACCGAGGAGCAGATCCAGCCGGAAGTGTCGGCCTTTATCGACTTCCTGCACGGGGTTTACGACGATTTTGGCTTCAGCGAGGTGATCTACCGCCTGTCCACCCGCCCCGAGCAGCGGGTGGGCACCGACACGGACTGGGATCGGGCCGAAAAAGCCCTCGCCGAGGCCCTGGACAAGCACCACCTGCCCTGGGAAGAGTTGCCCGGGGAGGGCGCCTTCTACGGCCCGAAGATCGAGTTCTCGCTCAAGGACAGTATCGGCCGGGTCTGGCAATTGGGCACCATCCAGGTGGACTTCTCCATGCCCGGGCGGCTCGACGCCCAATACGTGGCCGAAGATGGCTCCCGCCAGGTGCCGGTGATGCTGCACCGCGCCATCCTGGGTTCCTTCGAGCGTTTTATCGGTATTTTGGTGGAACACTACGAGGGTGTGTTCCCTGCCTGGCTGGCCCCGACCCAGGCTGTTGTGTTGAATATTACCGATAAACAGGCCGATTATGC
>JBKDZQ010000707.1:0-5377 GCA_047971325.1 Parahaliea sp. | reverse complement strand
GACAGCGGCCGGGAGCGGCACCACAGCATCCGCTTCGAGCACGACCCGGCCACCCTGGCGCTGCTGCGGCACTATGAGGGCGACCCCCGGCAGATCTTCGAAGCCCGGCACATCGACCTGGCCGAACTGCTGGTGCGCTTTCACGCCGACCTCTACCTCGGCTCGCCCCTGGGGCTGATCGTCACCGGCCTGCTGGGGCTGGCCCTGTTCGCCTCGCTGGTCACCGGCGTGGTCATCCACCGCAAGATTCTCGGTGAGCTGTTCAGCTTCCGCCCCCGGCGCAGCCTGCGCCTGCTGTGGACCGATAGCCACAAGGTGCTGGGGGTCTGGGGGCTGCTGTTTCACTCGGTGATCGCCTTCACCGGCGCCTTCCTGGGCTTTGCCGCGGTGGTACTGGTGCCCGCCGCCGCACTGGTGTCCTTCGGCGGCGACCAGCAGGCACTGATGGCGGCGGTACTGCCCGATATCGACCCCCGCCCCAGCGGCGAACCCAGGGAACTGCGCTTTGCCGCGCTGCTCGATACCCTGCGTGCAAAGGCCGATGGCGACCTGGTGTCCATTTCCCTGCTGCTGCCCGAGGACCGCAAGGGCCTGCTGGTGGCCAACACCCAGCCCGGGGCCGGCATGACCCCGCGCATGCTGCAGTACCGGCTCGCCGATGGCGGCTTCGATAGGGCCTACCCCACCTACGGCAAGCTGGTGGGCTTCTCCGGCCCGGTGCTGGATGTACTCCAGCCCCTGCACTTTGGCAACTTTGGCGGCGTATGGGTCAAGGCGTTGTGGTGTGTGCTGGGTGTCAGCACCGCCCTGCTGGCCCTCAGCGGCATGATGATCTGGATCGAGCGCCGGGCCTACGGCCCGGTGGGGGAGCTGTCCTGGCGGCAATACCTGCGCATCGCGCGCTTCAGCATTGGCGTATGTGGCGGCCTGGTGGTGGCGGTGATCACCCTGTTCCACGGCCAGCGCCTGCTGCCGGGCCCCGCGCTCGTGCCTCTGTTTTTTGCCAGCTGGAGTCTTGCCGCCAGCTGGGCCCTGCTGCGCGACAGCGAATACCGGGCCGCCCGCGAGCTGGCGCTGTGTAGCGGCCTGCTGGCCCTGGGCGTGCCCCTGCTCGACGCGGCCACCAGCGGCCATCACCTGTTTCGCGCCGTCAGCGAGGGCATGTGGACGGTGGCCGGGGTGGACGGCAGCCTGCTCCTGGGCGGCGCCCTGCTGGTCTGGCTGGCCCGCCGCATCCCGGTCCGGCGCCCCCTGCGCCGCAAGCACAGCCGCGGCGAACCGCTTGTGGCAAGGAAAACACCCGTAGTGGCACCATGAGTACCGCCAGCGCCCTGTTCCTGCTCGCCGGTGGCCTGTGCGGCGCTCTGGCCCTGTGGATACTGGCTTCCCCGATGCAGACCCCTTCGGCGACGGTCGGGGCAAGGAGGTCTGGGCCGCGCCGGCGCAGGCTGGCGGCTATCGCCCTGCTTGCACTTTCCCTATACTGCTTCTTCCCGGCGCTGGGCCCAAGCACCTTCAAGGCTGTGGTCGGCTGGTTAGCCACCCTCAGCCTGGAAGGCATCCTGCTGGTGTTCGCGCGCGGTTGCGCCGCCCGGGAGTAGCGCCACCTGGCCCCTATCCCAACCCCCGCCCCTGGCGATCATGAGTTCCCGCGCACCACAGCCTGTTCCCCGCCAGCGCCTTTCATACCTGCCGATCGGGTTTGCCGGCGCACTACTGGCGGCCGCCACGTTGATCACACCGGCAGCGACCGCCACACAAGCCGACTGGCTCGACCTCTCGGCCTCCCTGCAGTACCGCTACGAGTGGCTGCAGCAACAGTACGATGCCGGCAATCGCGAGGACCACGCCCTGATGCTGCGCAGCAACGCGAGGGCCGACATGGATTTGCGTTATCTGGATGCCACTGTCGAGCTGATGGACAGCCGTATCCACACCGTGCACAGCGATACGCCGATCAACAACGCCATGGTCAACCCGGTGGACGTGCTGCAAGCCTACCTGCAATTCGGCGCGAACTCGTTCAGCGTCAAGCTGGGACGTTTTACCCAGGACATTGGTAGCCGCCGTTTCATGGCGCGCAACCGCTATCGCAACACCATCAATGCCTTCGACGGTATCAATGCCCGCTGGCAGGTGAACGATGACCTCACCCTGCGCGCCTTCCACAGCTTTCCGGTAGAACGGCGCTACCGGGGTGACCCGCGGGACAACAAGCCGAAGGCCGACCGCTCCCACCACAACCGGCAGTTCAGCGGCCTGCTGCTGGAGGGCGCCCACCTGCCCCTGGACAGCAGCGGGGAACTCTACCTGTTCGCCCTCAACGAGGACGATACCGGCGGCCTGCAAACCCGCAATCGCGAACTCTACAGCCTGGGCGCCCGGCTGCTGCGCGCAGCGACCCCAGGCCGCCTGGACCATGAACTGGAAGTGCTCTACCAGAGCGGCAGCTCGCGCAGGAGCCGCGCCCCCGCTGATATCGACACTCTGGATCATTCCGCCAGCTTCCTGCATGCGGAGCTTGGCTATCAGTTCAACACGCCCTGGCACCCCCGCCTGCAACTGAGCTACGACTACGCCAGCGGCGACAGTGACCCGAACGACGACGAAAACAACGGACTGGATTCGCTCTACGGTGTCCCCCGGGGCGACTTTGGCCCCACCGGCATCTACCGCATTTTGGTGCGCAACAACATCAGCTCGCCCGCTGTGCGCCTGGAGCTGAAGCCCGCACTGCGCTGGACTCTCAACACGGAACTGCGTGGTGCCTGGCTGGCCGAGGAGGCAGACACCAGCCCCAGCAGTGGCCTGGACAGCGGCAACCCCAACGGCAGCAGGCATCTGGGGACTCAGCTGGAAATCGTATTACGCTGGCAGGCCATACCCAAGCGGCTGCGCCTGGAAACGGGAACCGCCTATTTCCTCGGCAGTGAGGCACTGCGCGACCGGGGCATTGAGGACAAGATCTATGTGTATTTCCAGACCGGTATCAGCTTCTGACGTGCTCCGCCCGCTCTCACACGGCAATCTCTGTGGAATAAACAACCGGTCACGACTCACCTGCAAAAACCGTGACCAGACAAGCGCCAGCACCTGTCTCACACTATCCCCATCGCCGGGTCACTGACACCCGGCTCGCCGGTTTCCACGCGCCGCCGGCAGCAACACAGGCCACGGACACAGGGCTTATGCACTATTGTGCGTTGTTGCTCCGGCCAGGCTTCCCGGAAACGGTCAATGCACTATCAAGCACCCAACTCAACGGGCTGCGCACACCATGGGCGCCCTGCTTGAGGACATGGGTATAAATTTCCGTCGTTTTGACATCGTTGTGGCCGAGCTGCTGCTGTACCGTACGAATATCGGCGCCGGATTGCAGTAGATGTGTTGCAAACGAGTGGCGCAAGATATGGCTGCCCACCGCTTTCCCGATACCCGCCTGCACACAAGCCCGGCGCAACATTTTATTGATATTGCCCTCATCAAAATGATGGCGCCGCCACTGCTGTGTTCCCGGTTCACAGCTGAGCCGAACTGACGGAAACAAATACTACCAGCCAATAGCCTTGCTGGCGCTCGGGTATTTTCGGGCCAGCGCCTCGGGCATCCAGACACCATCGTAGCCGGGCTTGAGCGAATCCTCCCGCAACAACTGACGCACCCGCTCAATCTGCAGGGTAATGGCTTCGACCAGTTCCGGCGCCAGCGTCACTAAACGATGTTTTGCACCCTTGCCATACCAGACCTGCACCTGTAGATGATCGAGATCCATATCCTTGACGCGCAACCTGACCAATTCAATACGCTGCAAACCCGAGCCGTAGAGCAGGGAAGCCATCAACAGATGAACACCGTCGAGCGTGGCCAACAAACGAAAAATTTCATCCCGGGTAAGCACCACCGGCAACTTGCGCTGTCGGGACGCGCGACGAAACTGCCCCAGCTCGCCGAGCGGCCGCTGCAGGAACTGGTCATACAAAAAAGCCAGCGCATTCAACGCCACTGACTGGGTAGCGGCAGATACATTGCGTTCCACCGCGAGGAAAGTCAAAAAGGCTTCCACTTCCCGAGAACCCATCTCGCTCGGATGCCGCTTAGCACTGAAGAGAATGTAGTAGCGAGTCCAGTAAAGATACGAATCCACCGTGCGCCGGCTGTAGCGGCGAACCAGCATATGCCGCCTGAGCGACTCGAGAAAGGGCGATGGCATGGATGCCCTCCTGGGGAACAGTGGTGAGCGGCTGGAAGTATCACTGCTACTATTGTGAATGCTTCACGTTTTTCCTATATCCTGTATGGAACTGGCTAAATTTGGCTGAATTTTCAGAGAGTTGGGTTATCCTTAACGAACTCGGCCAGTATTATGGCCCTTACACGCTATTAATTATTATGAGGAAGCATTCCTCATTAACATGCTGTTAGCTCTCTATGAAGTTCGAACTGTGGAGCCCGATAACCGCAACTGCCCTGACGAGGTGCTCATTGCGGACCTGAGAGATGTTGCCGAGCGTCTCCGGAAGGCCTCGATTACCCAAGACGAGTACAACGGCCAAGGGCGGTTTTCGCCGGCGACAATCAAAAACCGATTTGGCACGTGGAATCGCGCTCTTGGTCTTGCTGGCCTTGAGGTGAAGAAACGAATCAATATCGGAAAGTCGGAATTGATGGAGGATCTAAAGAAGGCCGCGCGTGAGCACCAAACGCAGGTCCTGACCGTGGAGCAGTACAAGGCCACGGGTAGCTTCTCGCACGCGACTATAGCCCGCGCGTTCGGGAGTTGGGAATACGCCATTTCGGCAGCTGGGCTTCAGGTATCAGACTCTTGGCGGCCAAAAATCGAGAACGAACGTCTATTCAGCAATCTTGCAGAGGTGTGGGAGCGATTAGGGCGCCAACCAAAGCAAGGCGATCTTCGTCCGCCGATTTCGGAGTTCTCGTCCAGCGTCTATAAGCGACGGTTCGGGTCTTGGCGAAAGGCACTCGAAAGCTTCGTCGAGTTCGCTAATGCAAATGAACTGCCTGAGGCCCAGGTCCAAGCACCATTGCAGGGCCCAAATCAAAATCAGGAGACAAACCGCCAGCCCGAATCTGCGCCTCGCAAGACGTCGCGCGATCCATCTTGGCGGTTGCGCTTTCTCGTGAATCGTCGTGATAGGTTTGCTTGCCGGGCGTGTGGCCGATCGCCCGCCAACGAGGTCGGTGTTGTCCTTCACGTCGATCATATTGTTCCGTGGAGTAAGGGCGGTGAAACTACAATGGAAAATCTGCAAACTCTCTGCGAGCTATGCAATCTCGGAAAGAGCGATTTGCCAATGCATGAGCCCGAGAGCCAGGGCAAACGCATGAACATTATTTGATCAGCCCCAGGATGTGAAAC
>JBKDZQ010000706.1:0-7003 GCA_047971325.1 Parahaliea sp. | reverse complement strand
GAGGCCGCCGGATAATCACGTTTTGAATGGATAATGAGCCCCGAAAGGCATTGTGAAGACGAGAATTTCCGGCGATAAAGCCCGGGAAGGGGGAGTTTTCAACTGCTGAATTTAGGTTCATCGATTACTGTGGCCCCACCGTCCCGGTGGTCTGTCGCCAGAGTGGCGAGATCCGTCCAGCCCAGGTGTTTGTGGCGGTGCTTGGCGCGTCCAGTTACACCTATGCCGAGGCCACGTGGACCCAGTCACTGCCAGACTGGATCGCCTCTCACCAACGCGCCTTCCGCTTCTTCGGTGGCGTCACCGAGTTGCAAATCCCGGACAACCTGCTGGCCGGGGTGACCGATGCCAACCGATACACGCCGCAGATCAACGCCACCTATGCCGAGATGGCAGCGCACTACCAGACGGCCGTGTTACCTGCCCGGCCCCGGAAGCCGAAGGACAAAGCCAAGGCAGAAGTGGCCGTGCAAATCGTGGAGCGCTGGATACTGGCCCGCCTGCGCCACCACACCTTCTTCTCCCTCGCCGAGCTCAATCAAGCCATCGCGGGGTTGTTGCCGGATCTCAACGAGCGCCACTTCTAGGGGCAGTCCGTCAGTCGACGGGATCTGTATGAGCAACTGGACGCACCCGCTCTGAAACCGTTACCCACAGCGCCCTACGAATACGCCGAGTGGTGCAAGGCCAAGCCGGGCATCGACTATCACGTCAGTGTCGACAAGCGCTTCTACAGCGTACCCCATGCCCTGGTGGGGGAGACTCTGGATGTGCGCCTGACTGCCGATACCGTTGAGGTCATGCACAAGGGCAACCGGGTGGCGATCCACAGCCGCCGGGCCCCGGGTCGGTTCAGCACCCTGCTGGATCACATGCCCAGCTCTCACCGGGCGCACCGGGAGTGGTCGCCGGGACGCTTCCTCAACTGGGCCCAGGACATCGGCCCCTGCACCCGACAGGTGGTGCAGCAGCAACTGGAGAACCGGCCTCACCCGGAGCACGGTTATCGTGCGTGTCTTGGCTTGCTGAACCTCAGTCGCCGCTACAGCAGAACCCGGCTGGAAAACGCCTGTGAGCGGGCGCTGACCATCCGTTCCATCAATTACCAGAGCATCGCCTCCATCCTCAAGCAGGGGCTGGACCAACAAACCCTGGAAGGCGACAGCCACCTGCAAGATGACCTGCCATTGCACGGCAATGTGCGCGGCGCCGATTACTACCACTGACTACCTGGAGACAATCATGTTAATGCAACAAACCCGAGAGCACCTGCGTGTCCTGAAACTGACCGGCCTGCTACAAGCCCTGGAAGAGCAACTGGAGAAACCCGCAATGAGTGACCTGAGCTTCGAGGAACGTCTGGCCATGCTGGTCGATCGGGAAGTGCTGTACCGGGAAAACCGCCGTCTGGACCGGCTGTTGAAAGTGGCGAAGCTACGCGTACACGCCTGTGCTGAGGATATCGATTACCGTCATCCGAGGGGATTGGAAAAGAGCCGCATGGCGTCACTGCTCACGCTGGACTGGGTACAGCAATCCCTGAACCTGTGTCTTACCGGCCCCACCGGCTGCGGTAAAACCTGGCTGGCCTGTGCCTTCGGCAACGAGGCCTGTCGGCGTGGTTACAGCGTACGCTACCTGCGATTGCCGCGGCTGTTTGAAATGTTGCGCATTGCCCACGGCGACGGCTCCTATGCGCGGCTGATGAACCAGCTGCTGAAAACCGATCTGCTGATCCTCGACGACTGGGGCATCCAGAAGGTCAGCGCCGCCCAGCGCAATGACCTGATGGAAGTGATCGAGGATCGGCATGGCCGCAGCTCCACGCTCATCGCCAGCCAGTTACCGACGGAATACTGGCACGAGTACATCGGTGAAGCGACGATCGCCGACGCGATCCTCGACCGCTTACTGCACGGCGCTCACCGCCTCAACCTGACCGGCGAGTCGATGCGAAAATCCAGCGCCAAATTGACGGAACGTGACCGGTCAATGTAAAACTACCGCTTCCAGCGAGCATCGGTGTGCAAGTCGGTCACGGTGCCCGGAATGAGCGGTCACGTTCGTCGGAATACGCACCAAGTGCAGGTGAAGAAAGCTGGCCCTTAGACACGACACCCAAAATATGCGCGGCAGGTGACGATGGACACCTATTACCAACAAGCCACTGGAGTTGTTGTCAGCGTCGTTAACAGCGAATCCCAAAGGCCAGCAGCGCGCGTCCCAGCACCTCATCGAGGCGCTCGCCATCGGCGACAGTGAGTTCGATACTGCGCAGTCTGAGTTCCCGGTAGATCTCCCGCCGGCGCAGGCGGGCCGACAGCTCGCCGGCGGCCACCTCGTCGTCCCAGCAATCGATATAGACACTGCCCTGGGGCAGGTAGAAGTCCGCCACCAGCGGGGCCTCGCTGGGCAGGGCGCGGCGGTGGGCGTGGGCAAGCTGGGCCAGGTACAGCCAGTTGCACACCTGGCGCTGCAGGGCGGAGTCCAGGCAGTGGCCGTCCAACCCCACCCGCTGCTGCGCCGGTTCCACGGCGGCGAACAAATCGGGCTCACCCCCCGGCGACGGGTCGGCCCCGTCCTTTTCCGCCACCGACACCGACAGCAGCCGCCCCAGCTCCCGCTGCACCACCGGGTGGTCGACGATCTCGTCGGGCCAGGTGACATAGAAGGCGCCGCTGTTCTCGCTCTCGGCCTGCTGGCCGCCCCAGCGACGGCCCAGGTCAGTCAGTTCCCAGCCGAGAATGCTGTGCTGCTGCAGGCCCAGCTCCGCCAGCGCGCGGTTGATGCTGCGCGTGTGCAGGCCGGGGAAGAAACGCCGCAGGGAGGCGGCGGTGATGCGCTGGCTGGACTCGATGGCGGACAGCAGCGGGTGTTCAAGCAGGGTCTCGGGCCAGACGATGTAGCGGCCGAAACGCGTGCTGTTGCGGTAGCTGCCGCCCTCGTACTCGCCCTTGGGGGTGAGCAGCCAGTGCTCGCCACGGCGCTCGATCCAGCCGTAGTCCCGGAGGGTGACGAACAGCTGCTGAGCCGGCAGCTCCAGCGCCTTCGCCAGCGCGGTGGTGGACAGCGCGGTGCTGGACGACCCATTGCCGGAAGGCACCTTATTTGAAGGCACTTTGTCTGAAGATGCCATGTTGGAGGGCACTTTTGTCGAAGGCGCCTTGTCGGCAGGCCCTTTCGGGGACTTCCTGTCACCGCTGCCCGCCACGGCCTCAGGCCCCACCCGCCAGTTCGCGGTAGCGCGCGTCGAGGCCGCGATATATCTGCTCGGCCAGATCCGGCGCGCCCTGGTCCAGGCTCGCCATCAATTCCACCAGATGCTCGTTGTCTTCCCGCCCCTGCCAGTTCTTGATGTAGGTGCCGTCCTTGTAGCCGTGGTCCTGGCGAAAGAAGTTGAGCACATTCTTGCCGACGTAGGCGGTGTACAGGCTGTCGAAATCGAGTCCGGCGGCGTGCATCAGTTCCCAGAAATGGCGCGGCGAGAAACCGCGCGTCTCCAGCGCGTGCCGGGCCAGCGCCTCGGTGGCCTCGACCACATCGAGGCCGGTGGGCCGAAAATCCTCGACTTCAGCGGCGATGGCCGCGGCCAATTCGGCCTGGCTCTGGCCCTCGCGAAACAGTGCCGACATGCCGAAATGCCAGATGTCGATGACCTCCAGTCGCACCTGATCCGCATCCGGCAGCTGCTTTTTCCACCACTTGTAGCCCTGATGCTCCACCAGTTCGCCGCACTCGATCCAGATCGCCCGAAACCAGGCGAAGTGCTGTTCAATCCAGTGCTCGTGCACCCGTGTGTTCATGCGATGCTGCATCGCCAGCATGTTTTCCAGTGCCTGCTGCAAGAGTATCCCTCATGTCGTTCGTTATCCCAGGTACCGCCGTGACGGTCCGGCGGCAAGGATACCAGCCGCCCGTCGCCGGGAGTGAGTAAAAAGACCGGTCGGCAGATTGACGCAGTTGGTCTTTCCCCAAGTCACAGGTAGTTTCCTGGCACCATGTCTTCATGCAGTACCCTCATGATCTCAACAAGATCGTCATGCAGCTTGTAATAGATCACATGGTGCCTGACCTGCAATGATCGATAGTCGTCCCGAACCTGTTCGGCAGGCTTGCCAAGTTTGGGGTGGTCCATCAGGCTGTTGATGGCGTGGGTGAGCGTGTCAAAATACCGGTCGGCCTGGGCCTCTCCCCATTGTTCAAAACTGTAGAGCCAGATTTCTTCGAGGTCAGATTCTGCTTTGGGGGATTTGTAGATCTCGAACATTTATCGAGTTAATCCCGCGGTTTGCTTCGCTTTTTTGCGGATGGCTTCCATATCCAGCGGGGTACTCTTGCCACTTTTTTCGCCTTCGATGAGGGCTTGTCGCAAAGCAGCTAATTTTTGCTCTTCCTTTTCCATCAACCGCAGGGCATCGCGCACGACTTCACTGGCATTGCCGTAACGGCCACTGGCAACCCGCGCGGCAATAAATTGCTCGAAGTGATCGCCGAGATTGAAGCTGGTAGTTCTGGCCATGTGATGATTCCCATCAGGTTACTATAAATTACTATAATATAGTAATTTCACGAAAAAATATCCACCTACAAGGATCATCGAAATGCGGGCGGGGAGTATCGACAGCCATGCACGCAGAGATGACGCAGACCGAATACGCCACCAGCCTCAATCGTCGACAATCAGATAACCGAGGGTATCGGCGGCCCCGGCGAGGGCGGGTGCCAGCAGTGGGTCGCACAAGAGCCGGTGCAGCAGGCAGGTGTCCGGGATGGCGCCCTGCGCGCGTTCGTAGAGGGCAATGGCGTTCGCCCCACCGTTCATGGATGAGCGGTACAGCAGGCCGTCGATAGCCGGGTAGCTCGCGTACAGCAGTCGCGACCAAAGCCGGGCCACCGACCGTGGACCCGCGTGGATGGCCATCGAGGCTCCAACGCGTGTACTGAATGTCCCCCGCAAATCCAGCAGGCAAATATCCCGTGCCAAAGCGAAGACGACCATCGCCGGCGTCCTCTCCCGGGGACAGATTCGCCGGGTTTCCTGAAAGCACTCGGCGATACAGGTGTTGAAGGCCACGTCACCGGTCGCCAGGTACATGATGCCGCGCTCCTGCTCCCGGGCATCGCCCCCGATAGGGGGGAGATGATGATCGAAGCGGCTGGCGCTGGGGCCGTAGTGACGAAAGCGGTCCCACATCCCCGGGTAGTGCCCGCCGGTGAACACCAGACGCGACACTAAATGTCCTGCGGGCAGTGGGTGAACGAGCGGTGGCGGAGGCTGCCAGTCCTCATCCGGCGGCAGGGGCAGCTTCCAGGGCTCCCCGCTCCCAACCACGGATCAAATCGCCCGGGCCAGCGGGATGAGTTCATCCGGGGAGTGCCCGCTGCACAGCCACTCGATAGGCGTGGCCGGTTCGCCGCCGATCAGCAGATCCGGCGTGGCGGTGGTGAACAGGGTCTGCACCAACACCGGGTGTACCCCCTCCCGCAGGTGGGGCAGCACCCGAGCCAGGCCCGGGAGCAACTCGCCATTTGCGGTGAACTGAAAAGCGGGAAAGCGATGCTTGCTCTCATGCGCGATCGCGTACAGGGCCTGCCGCTGCAGCAGCTGGGACACCCGCGGCGCGGTCACCCCCAGCCGCTGGGCGACCTCGAGGCGGCTCAGGCTGGATGCCACCAGCTGTTGCCACCTCACCCGCAGCCAGGCACTGCCCCGGGCGAAGGCGGCCTGTGTTTCCCGCGCCGGATAGTCGATATCCGCTCCCACCGCTCGCAACGCCGCGGCCTCGGCCTCCGGTAGCGCGCGCCGGGCAGAGCTGTAGCGAGCGCCGTCCTCGGCGAGCATATTCAGCAGGGGGGTCAGTACTTCATCCACCAGAAAGTCGACACCGATATCCCGTACCGTGTCGGCCTGTTGCGGGCTCAACAGCAATTCCACCTTTTCCGCATACTTGGCGGCTTTCTTGCGCTTGACAGCATTGGCGGGGGATGGCGTCGTTCGCACCTTGCGCATGACTTACACCTCATACCGGTGGTAGCAAGTGTAAATAGTAGTGCATTGATCAGATTTTGGCCAGCGCTTGCTACGGCAGGGGGCAAACGAACTGACCCCGACAGGGCTAATCCCCAATCCCCTCCAGATAGAGCAGCGCATTGATATAGGTGATGTAGCGGGCACAGCAGGCCGGCGACAGGCACTGCAGGGTGGACAGGGCGTGGGCGGACAGCCGCTGTGGGTTGAGTGGCCCGGCGTCCTCCGGGGTGTTGGCCAGCGACAGGGCCAGCAATTCCTCGGCACCGGTGCGCTGCATGCGCTGGCGGTAGGCGCGGGCGGAGCGCAGTTCGTCGCGGCTGGTGGCGCCGCCGAATTCACTGAGCAGTTCCAGTTGCTGGTGGTGCAGGTCGCTGTCGAGGCCGCTGCCGTCCCGGGCCGGTTCCGTGTCCTGGTGCAGGGCTTCCAGATCGGCCACCACCCGAGCCAGCGGGCCGGTGGGAATGCTGCCCTTGGCCCGTGCGCGCAGGCGACTCAGCGCGCGCAGGTCCCAGCGCGCCAGCGCGGTGTTGATATCCTCCACCCGCTGCGGTTCGGCGCCCGCCAGCACTTCGGCCAGTGCGACGCACTCGGCACGGCGGCTCGCGGCGCGCTCGGCGTAGTCCGCCAGGGCCGGTTGCAGGCGCCGCCCATACCACTGCGCCAGCTCACCGCTAGCTGCCGCGCCGCGCCGCCCGAGGGCCCGCAGATAGGCAAAGCGGGCCGGGTCCAGCTGGTGGGCACCGATGGAATACAACCGCTCCAGTGCGTCCTCGATTCCCAGCTCGAGCAGTGCCGCCGGCACCGGATCGGGCAGCGCCAGGGCGACCGCTTCAGCCCTCACTGCCCAGCCTCGGCACTGGCGCCATCTCCACCCGCCGGTTGCGGGCGCGGGCCTCGTCGTCGGTATTGGGGCTGACTGGCTGCTGGTCGCCGAAGGCGGCGGCGAACACCAGCGAGGCCGGCATGCCCGCC
>JBKDZQ010000705.1:0-12690 GCA_047971325.1 Parahaliea sp. | reverse complement strand
CTGCTGGACAGCCTCCTGTCGTCGGCGGTGGAGGTGGATATCGACGCCGTGTCCGACGGTGGGCAGGTGGTGATCGGCGCCATCATGCAGCACATCGAACAGGCCGGGGTGCACTCGGGTGATTCCGCCTGTTCGCTGCCGCCCTACAGCCTGCCGGCCGAGGTTCAGGACGCGATGCGCGAGCAGGTGCGCCAGATGGCGCTGGAACTCGGTGTGCGCGGCCTGATGAACGTGCAGCTGGCCTGGCAGGAGGGCGAGATCTACGTCATTGAGGTCAACCCGCGGGCCTCGCGCACGGTGCCCTTCGTATCCAAGTGCATCGGCAGGTCGCTGGCCAAGGTGGCGGCTCGCTGCATGGCCGGCCAGACCCTGGTGGAGCAGGGCTTTACCCGCGAGATCGTGCCACCCTTCTACTCGGTGAAGGAGGCGGTGCTGCCCTTCAACAAGTTCCCGGGGGTGGACCCCATCCTCGGCCCGGAAATGCGCTCCACCGGTGAGGTGATGGGCACTGGCTCAAGCTTCGCCAGCGCCTTTGCCAAGGCCCAGCTGGCGGTGGGCGATCCCCCCCCCCGCAGCGGCACTGCCCTGATCAGTGTGCGCGACGTCGACAAGCCGGGTGCGGTGCGGGTGGCCAGGGCGCTGGTGGAGCTGGGCTTTTCCCTGGCCGCCACCAGCGGCACCGCCAACGCCCTGGAGCAGGCCGGCCTCACCGTGCGCCGGGTCAACAAGGTGCTGGAGGGGCGCCCCCACATCGTGGATATGATCAAGAACGACGAGGCCGATTTCATCGTCAACACCACCGAGGGGCGTCGCGCCATCGCCGACTCGGCCCCTATCCGCGCCAGTGCGGAAGCCCACCGGGTGTTCTACACTACCACTTTGGCGGCGGCCGAGGCCGTCTGCATGACCCTGAAACAGGAAAGTGACAGAACCGTGCGCAGGTTACAGGACCTGCATGCGAGCATAGGGAAATAGTCAATGAATACCGTGCCGATGACGGTTTCCGGGGAGGCGGCTTTGCGCGCCGAGCTGGAACAGCTGAAAAAAGTGGATCGTCCGCGCATTTCCCAGGCCATCGCTGAGGCCCGGGAGCACGGCGACCTGAAGGAAAACGCCGAGTATCACGCCGCCCGCGAACAGCAGAGCTTTGCCGAGGGCCGGATCATGGAGATCGAGGGCAAGCTGGCCAATGCCCGGGTGATCGATGTGACCTCCATACCCAAGACCGGCAAGGTGGTGTTTGGCGCCACCATCGATCTGATCAACCTCGAGAGCGATGCCTCCGTTACCTACCGCATCGTGGGTGAGGACGAGGCGGATGTGAAACAGAACCTGGTGTCGGTTGTCTCGCCCATCGCCCGCGCCCTGATCGGCAAGGAAGAGGGCGACGTGGTGGTGGTGAAGGCGCCGGGCGGCGATATCGAATACGAGATCGACCAGGTCCACCACATTTGAACGCAAGCCCGCGCCGTCACGCGGTGCGGTGGCTTCAGGCGGTGTCAGCCAGTACGTAGCCGTTGCGGCCCGCCTCCTTGGCCTGGTAGAGGGCCTCGTCGGCCCTGGCCACCAGATTTTCGAAGCTCATCCCCGATCGGTATTCCGATACCCCCGCGCTGAAGGTCACCCCGGTCTGTTTGTGGGTCGCCGCCAGGATGCGCTCGGCAATTTTCGCGGCATCGTGAAGGGCGGTCTGTGGCAGCAGCATGAGAAACTCCTCGCCGCCGTAGCGCACCAGCACGTCCTGTTCCCGGGAACAGTCCCGCAGGATGCCGGCGATGGCGATCAGCAGCCGGTCACCGGCATTGTGGCCGTGGGTGTCGTTGTACTTCTTGAACTCGTCGATATCAAGCAAAATGATACAGAAGGGTTTGCCGCTGCGCTGGGCCGCGGGCAGCACGTGTTCCACCTGGACCACCAGCCGGCGCCGATTGCCCAGGCCGGTCAGCGGGTCCAGCAGGGCGGACTTGCGGTTCTTGATCTTGAGGGCGATGTTTTCGAGCAGTGTCTGGTTCAGGCGTTTGGTCAGTTTCAGCAGCTGCAGGTAGCAAAACAACAGCAGGAGGGCGATGAGGTAGAAGGTCGGTTCGCCAAACAGTGCCAGCCTGAGTACCAGCGACAGCATGATCATGCTGAGGAAAATGGCGACCATCTGGTAGGAGGTGCTTAGTACCAGCACGGCGCCGGTGCTCATTATCATGAACACCAGGCCGCACCAGGGGACCGCCGTCACCGCATTGTCGCCATAGGGCAGGAACACCACCGAAGTGAAAACGGCGTAAGCGAAGATGCTGCTGAGGCGCAAGGCCCGGTCCCAGGAGTCGATGCCCTGTTGTAGGATCAGGCCCCGGTTCCGGCGCCTGGTGAACTCCATCGAGGTCAGCAGGCGGGGAATGTTGCTGGCGAACGTCAGCAGCAACCAGCTTTTTGCCGCCCCGGGCGAGGCGTACAGATAGGCGATATAAAATAGCAGGCCGATCGCGGAAGCGACACCGGGGTAGGAGGTCTTCGCGTTGGCATAGAGGATCTGGACACGCTCGTAATTGAGTTCCGCCCGTTCGCTGTCGTCCAGGTCGCGCATGCTGTCTCTTCGACGATGCGGCTGTTTCGCGCTGCCGCGCACCTCCTCATCCATGGCTGCTCGCTTTTCAGGGTTGGCAGTGCCTCAGATATCGGCCCGTTCGCGCTGAAACAGCTTCAGCTCGGTCAGCACCAGGCGCGCCACCAGGTGTACCAGCAGGGTGTGGCTTTCGCGCTGTACGCCGGCGAGGCCGCTGTTGATCTGTTCCCACAGTGCCTCTCGATCCGCCGCCGACAGTCCCTCCGGCAGCTGGATCCGGCACTGGTAGTGCTCGGCCTCGGTGAGTTGGTGATAGAGCGAGATCAGCAGATCGGAGGCGAAGTCGACCAGCTCCCCGTCAGCGCCTTTATGTCGCAGCAACTGGCGCAACTCGCGTTCAAGGAAGGTTAGCCCTTGTTTTCGCTTGCTGGGAAATTCGAGTATGTCCGCCATGCGCTATGATTCCCACTCTGCCTCCCATGCATCGTCACTCGATGATAGCCGGGAATCGGCTGATGTTGAAATAGAGCTTTACAGGCATTTTGCAAAAGACCACCAGGGTGCCGGTATCGGGCGTTACAACGGGCGCAGCAGGTTGGACAGGCGCGGGTTCGGCTCGGCGCTGCGGCGCAGTACCAAAATTACATTGCCGATGGCCTGGATGATGCGTGCGCCGCTGTGCTGGCAGATTTCATCCGCCATGGCTTGGCGTGCTTCGCGGCTGCCAACCGATAGCTTGATCTTGATCAGTTCGTGGTCGTTCAGCGCGCGGTCGATCTCGGTGGCCACGTTGTCATTCAGGCCATTGCCGGCCACCGTTACCACCGGCTTCAGCTTGTGGCCGATAGCGCGCAGCTGCCGGTCGTCGGGGCCATTGTTCTTGCTCATGGGTGGGGCTGTTGCTCTTGATCGGGGAAATGTGCGCTTGCGAGGCGTGGTTTCGCGCTCGAGTAGTTTACACCTGTGCCGGGGGGTGATGGAACGTTAATTTTTGCTACCCAAATGCCCGGCCACGCGCTAAGGCGCACGAGTACATGAAGATAACATTCCATTCGGCAGATTAACGATGGCGGCGCGCTTTTCCTTTAATAGAGGCAGGCAGAGCCGGCATCCTGGTGGCAGGGCGTAGCGTAATGCCGCGTTGCGCGAGTTGAAAGCCTGCCTGAATGAAGTCTGCGACGAGTTTTTCCGGGCATTGCTGGACTGAACGGGATTTTTCAAGGATCCTAGTGTAGTGTCTCGAATAGCTTGCACTTATCGATGAGGCGCTTGTTGAACTCTGGCGCTTGCCAAGGCTGCCCTGGATAGCGCGCCACACCCGGCGGGAAGCCCTCCAGGCGTCCACCACGGCGTTGCTGGCCTTGCCAGGGGCCTGCCTTGCCTGCGGTCAGCGCCTTGTGGTGAATGCCTGGAGAGCTTTCTATAAACACAATCCATTCGAGACACTACACTAGCCTCATATGCCCAAAAAACGTTCCTCCAGTCGTGCCTGGCTGAAAGAGCACCGCGACGACCCTTATGTCCAACAGGCCCGGCGCGCGGGCTACCGTTCCCGGGCCTGCTACAAACTGCTGGAATTACAGGGGCGGGATCGCCTGGTCCGCTCCGGCATGACGGTGTTGGACCTGGGCAGTGCGCCGGGGGGCTGGTCCCAGGTGGCGGCGGATCTGGTAGGTCACCAGGGCCGGGTGGTGGCCTCGGATATCCTGCCCATGGATAATCTGGCGGGTGTGGAGTTTATCTGTGGCGATTTCACTGACGACGAGGTATTCGGGCGGATTGTGGCGGCCATCGGTGAGGTACCGGTGGATCTGGTGATGTCCGACATGGCGCCCAATATGAGCGGCCTGAGCGCTGTCGACCAGCCGCGGGCCATGTACCTGGTGGAGCTGGCGCTGGATATGGCGACCCGGGTGCTGACCCCGGGCGGGTCATTTGTGGCCAAAGTCTTTCAGGGCGAGGGCTTCGACGAGCTGATCCGCAGCGCCCGCGATGGTTTCGACAAGGTACAGACCCGCAAGCCCGCTGCCTCCCGACCGCGCTCGCGGGAGGTCTACCTGGTGGCGCGGGGGTATCGCGGCCGGGACACCTGAGCCCGGACGACCCGCAGTCAAACCGCGGCTGGCGGAGCAATTGCGACCCATTGCCCAGGTGGGGGGGCTTGAAACGTGGAGTGGCAGCCCCATCTGTAGTACATTGAAAGGCATTTTTCCACTATGGGGCGCTACTTGGCTTGTGCCGGCGGCGCGCTCCCTGCACCGAGGCCGGTCCGGATTGCGGTTATACTGTGGGTGAGGGCGCCAGCCGGTGTCCCGCCCGCTGGCGATAGGGCCGGGTGAGGTAACAACGTTGAGTGATATGGCAAAAAATCTACTGCTTTGGCTGGTGATCGCCGCGGTTCTGCTGTCGGTGTTCAACAACTTCAACATGCAGAGCGCCACCGAGCAGGTGGGCTATTCCGAGTTCATCCAGCAGGTCCAGCAGGAACAGGTGAAGAAGGTTGTGGTCGACGGTCTCAGCATCACCGGCGAGCGCTTCGACGGCAGCCGCTTCGAGACCATCCGGCCGATGCTGGAGGACCCCAGGCTGATCGACGACCTGCTGGACAACAAGGTCGAGGTGGAAGGGCGCAAGCCCGAGCAGCAGAGTGTGTGGACCCAGCTGCTGGTGGCTTCCTTCCCCATTCTCATCATCATCGCCGTGTTCGTGTTCTTCATGCGCCAAATGCAGGGCGGTGGTGGTGGCCGTGGTGGCCCCATGAGCTTTGGCAAGAGCAAGGCCCGCCTGCTGGGCGAGGACCAGATCACCACCACCTTCGCCGATGTGGCCGGGGTGGATGAAGCCAAGGAAGACGTGCAGGAGCTGGTGGAGTTTCTGCGCGATCCCGGCCGCTTCCAGAAGCTGGGTGGCCGCATTCCTCGCGGCGTGCTGATGGTGGGCCAGCCCGGCACCGGCAAGACCCTGCTGGCCAAGGCCATCGCCGGTGAGGCCAAGGTGCCGTTTTTCTCCATCTCCGGCTCCGACTTCGTGGAAATGTTCGTCGGTGTGGGCGCTTCGCGCGTGCGCGACATGTTTGAACAGGCCAAGAAGCAGTCGCCCTGCATTATCTTTATCGACGAGATCGACGCCGTGGGCCGCCACCGGGGCGCCGGCCTGGGGGGCGGGCACGACGAGCGCGAGCAGACGCTCAACCAGTTGCTGGTGGAGATGGACGGCTTCGAGGTCAACGACGGAGTGATCGTGATCGCCGCCACCAACCGCCCGGATGTGCTGGACCCTGCACTGCTGCGCCCCGGTCGTTTCGACCGTCAGGTGGTGGTGGGGCTGCCCGACATTCGCGGCCGCGAGCAGATACTGAAGGTTCACATGCGCAGGGTGCCGCTGTCGGAGGATGTAGAACCCTCCCGTATTGCCCGCGGCACCCCCGGCTTCTCCGGTGCCGATCTCGCCAACCTGGTGAACGAGGCGGCCCTGTTCGCCGCTCGCGCCAACCTGCGCACGGTAGGCATGAACCAGTTCGAGCTGGCCAAGGACAAGATTATGATGGGCGCCGAGCGCAAGTCCATGGTCATGTCCGAGGACGAAAAACGCAACACCGCCTACCACGAGGCCGGGCACGCCATTGTCGGCCGCCTGATGCCCGAGCACGACCCGGTGTACAAGGTGAGCATCATTCCCCGGGGCCGGGCGCTGGGCGTGACCATGTTCCTGCCGGAAGAGGATCGTTACAGCCACAGCCGGCGCCAGATCACCAGCCAGATCTGCAGCCTGTTTGGCGGCCGTATCGCCGAGGAAATGACCCTGGGCAAGGACGGGGTGACCACCGGTGCCTCCAATGACATCAAGCGGGCCACGGAAATCGCCCGCAAGATGGTGACCCAGTGGGGGCTGTCCGAGCGCATGGGGCCGCTGATGTATGACGAGGGTGACGAGGAAGTGTTCCTCGGCCGTTCTGCGGCGCAGCACAACAAGGGTATTTCCGGCGCCACTGCCAAACAGATCGACGAGGAGGTGCGACGCATCATCGACGAGTGCTACGCCGCCGCCGAGCGCCTGCTGCAGGACAACGTCGACAGGCTGCACCTGATGGCTGATGCCCTGATGCTCTACGAAACCATCGACGCCGAGCAGATCGACGATATTATGGCCGGCCACAAGCCCCGCGAGCCCCGTGATCGGGGTGGCAGCGGTGGCACCGGCAGTGGTTCTGGCGCCAAGGCCGACACCGCCGACGCCGACAAGTCGACTGGCAGTCCCATCGGTGGCCCCGCGGGCGAGCATTGACGGCGGAGCGCGGCGAAGGGCCGAATCCTGCGGATGGAACCCAATAGAGCGGATCGGATAGAGAGAACACCTTGCAGCCCGCGATATCTCCGGCCCCGCCGACGCTGAGCTGCGCCGGCAGGCTACTTGATCGTTTCCGTCCGCAGATCATGGGCGTTCTCAACGCCACGCCGGATTCCTTTTCCGACGGCGGCTCCCTGTTTTGCGACAACCGGCTGGATCTCGACGCCGCCCTGGCCCGTGCCCGCGCCATGTGCGAGGCCGGTGCCACCATACTCGATATCGGCGGCGAGTCGACCCGCCCCGGCGCTGCGCCGGTGGGGGAGGCGGAGGAGCTGGACCGGGTGCTGCCGCTGGTGGCGCGTATCGCCCGCGAGCTGGACGTGGTGATTTCAGTGGATACCAGCACGCCGGCGCTGATGCGCGCGGCGGCAACGTCGGGGGCGGGGCTGATCAACGATGTGCGCGCGCTGGAGCGCGAGGGTGCCCTGCAAGCCGCAGCCGCCACCGGCCTGCCGGTGTGCCTGATGCACATGCAGGGCCAGCCGGACACCATGCAGGAGCGGCCCACCTACACCGATGTGGTCGCGGAAGTGAGCGCTTACCTGTCCCGGCGCATGGTCGCCTGTGAATCGGCGGGCATCGGGCGTGCGCAATTGCTGCTGGACCCCGGTTTTGGTTTTGGCAAGACCGTGGCTCATAACCTGCAGCTATTGCAGGCATTGCCTCGCCTGAAGGCGCTCGGTGCCCCCCTGCTGGTGGGGCTGTCGCGCAAGTCCATCATCGGAAAATTACTGAATCGTGATGTGCATCAGCGACTGGCTGCCAGTTTGGCACTGTCAGTGCTGGCGGTTGAACGGGGGGCATGGATAATACGTACCCATGATGTCCGTGAAACTGCGGATGCTATCGCCATGTGCAGCGCACTGGCCCAATACCCAACGCAACCATGAGCAGACACCATTCATGAGCAGACAGTATTTCGGGACCGACGGTATTCGCGGTGAGGTCGGCAAGGCGCCCATCACACCCGATTTCATGCTGAAGCTGGGCTGGGCCTGTGGCCGGGTGTTCGCCCGGGACAGCGGTGGGGGTGCTCACCAGACAGTGATTATCGGCAAGGACACGCGGGTATCGGGCTACATGTTCGAGTCTGCCCTGGAGGCCGGTCTGGTGGCGGCCGGGGTGGACGTCAAATTGCTTGGCCCCATGCCGACGCCGGCGGTCGCGCTCATGACCCGGACCCAGAACGCGGTGGCGGGCATTGTCATCAGCGCTTCCCACAACCCCTTTTACGACAATGGCATCAAGTTCTTCTCCGCCGCCGGCGCCAAGCTGCCGGACGATGTGGAGCTGGCAATCGAAGCCGAACTGGGCTCGGAACTGGCGGTGGTGCACTCCCGGGATATCGGCAAGGTGGTGCGGGTGGCCGATGCCGCCGGCCGCTACATCGAATACTGCAAGTCCACGGTGGAGGACAATTTCAGCCTGCGCGGCATGAAAATCGCCGTGGACTGTGCCCACGGCGCCACCTACCATATCGCCCCCAGTGTGCTCTCGGAGCTGGGGGCCGAGGTGGTGCCCCTGGGCGTGCAGCCGGACGGCTTTAATATCAATCGCGGGGTGGGCTCCACCGACATGGCCGCGCTGTCCGCACTGGTGCGGGAAAAGGGCGCCGATCTGGGTATTGCCTACGATGGCGATGGTGACCGGGTGCTGTTTGTCGACGCCACCGGCGACATCGTTGATGGCGATGAGCTCATCTTCATCATCGCTCGTCACCGCCTGGCGCGGGGGGTATCCGATGCCGGCGTGGTCGGCACGCTGATGTCCAACCTGGGGCTGGAACTGGCCCTGCGCGACGCCGGCCTGGAGCTGGCCCGGGCCAAGGTTGGCGACCGCTATGTCAAGGAAATGATGGAACTGCAGGGCTGGAAGCTGGGCGGCGAATCGTCCGGTCACATCATCTGCTCCGACCTCACCACCACTGGTGATGGCATCGTCGCCTCGTTGCAGGTGCTGTCGGCCCTGCTGGCGGCCAAAACCGACCTTGCCTCCCTGCGTCGGGGAATGGAAAAATGCCCCCAGACCATGATCAATGTGCCGGTGAGCGGCAGAATCAACCTGGCGGACTTCCCGGCGGTGGGCAGTGCGGTCAACGATGTGGAGCGGGAGCTCAATGGCCGCGGCCGGGTGCTGCTGCGCCCTTCGGGTACCGAGCCGCTGGTGCGGGTCATGGTCGAGGGCCAGGATGGCGAGGAGGTGCAGCGGCTGTGTACCAATCTTGCCGGCCGGGTCGAGGCGGCGCTGAACTGACAGGCCCGCAAAGCCGCGGCTTCGCTTGTATCAGCCCGGCATCTCCGGTAGGATTGCCGCCGTTTTCGCTTGGGGATAGCCAATGCGTCGATCTCTGATCATGGCCAACTGGAAGATGCACGGCTCTCGTGCCAGTGTGGAACAGCTGGTCGGCGAACTGAAGGTCCAGGTCGCAGCCGGTCATGTCGATGTGGTCCTGTGTCCGTCTTTTGTCCATCTGTCGCAGGTGATTGCCGCTTGCGACGGTAGCGGTTTTGCCGTAGGCGCCCAGGACTGCAGTCACATGCACGCCGGTGCCTATACCGGGGAAGTCTCGCCGGATATGCTGGCGGATATCGGTTGTAGCTGGGTGTTGCTCGGCCACTCCGAGCGCCGCCAGTACCACGACGAGTCGGACGGCCTGGTGGCGGCCAAGCTGGCCGCAGCGGTGGACGCGGGATTGCGCCCGGTGCTGTGTGTCGGTGAGGCCCGCGAGCAGCGCGAGGATGGCGAGGCCTATGCGGTCGTTGCCGACCAATTGCGCGGTGCCCTCGAAGGCCAGCCTTCGCTGGTCAACCTGGTGGTGGCCTACGAGCCGGTCTGGGCAATTGGCACCGGGCTGACCGCGAGCCCGGAGCAGGCCCAGGAGATGCACGCCTATATCCGCGAGCAACTCGACGAACTGGGGGTGAAGGCCGCCCAGACCCGCCTGCTCTACGGCGGCAGCGTGAAAGCCGGCAATGCGGCGGAGCTGTTCGCCCAGCCGGATATCGACGGTGCCCTGGTGGGCGGCGCGTCTCTGGACAGCGCGGAGTTTGCCCGGATTATCGCGTCGGCCTGAGCCGGTGCTGAAAGTAATACTGCCCCGAGGGGCAAGGACACTATGGAACAGATCATACTCATCGTTCACCTGCTGGTAGCGTTGGCCATCATCGGCCTCATCATGCTGCAGCAGGGCAAGGGGGCCGACATCGGCGCGTCCTTTGGCGCCGGTGCTTCCCAGACCCTGTTTGGCAGCAGCGGCAGCGCCAACGTACTGACCCGGGCTACCGCCTGGCTGGTTGTGATATTCTTCGCCACCAGCTTCGGGCTGGCCCTGCTGGCAACCCAGAACACCAGCGCGGTGGTCGACGAGGACATTGGGCTCGAACTGCCGCCGGCAATCGAACAACCGCTGCAGTCGGCCACTCCCGCTGTGGAATCCGATCTGCCGCAGGTGAATGAAGAAGCTCCTGAAATGGAAGCCGTTCCCGACGCCGGGGGCGACGTTCCCCGGCTGTAGACAACAGCGGTACCCACCCGTTTATGCCGAAGTGGTGGAATTGGTAGACACGCTATCTTGAGGGGGTAGTGAGCTATGCTCGTGCGGGTTCAAGTCCCGCCTTCGGCACCAACCTTTGGCCTTGCTGTCGCGAAGTGCTTGTGCGGATGGGCGGGGCGTCAAGACTGCTCGCACACGCCGCTGTGCGGCGCCTGCAGACCGAGGCAGCGGCCACAAGTGTCCAGGCCACCAGCTAAGCGGATAGGCATGACCCGTGACCCCTGCAAAGGTGATGCACTGAGGAGCCGGATGCGTTAATCGCGCACGTCTGGATCTGTGGGGGGCGACGATGGTGGCACTGTCGTCTACCCGGCCCTTGATAGGGAGCGGACGCCGTAATGACCTCCAAAATAACGAATCGGCAAGGTGTTCTGAATATCAACAGCCCGCTCGCGCTGTTTGGCGTGGTCTGCCTGGGCACGGTCGGGGCGGCGGTTTTTATCGTCCAGCCCGGTTTTGTGCAGGGCCCGGTGGTCAGCTTCGGGCTGAGCGAGCAGCAGGTGGGCTATGTAGCCTCGACGAAAGTCTGGAGCATCGCCCTGGCCACGCTGATGCTGGCGCTACATGGCAGGCGCACCCGCGCCCGCCGCCTGCCGGTGCACAGGCCGTGCCCTCACCATGGCACAAGCCCTAACTAAGTGCCGCTCCCCCGAAGGGCAGACCGGTGGCGCTTCGTCCACAGACAAGCGACAGTTGCACGCAAGGACAAGACAAATCCGCGACGACCTGCTTCAATGCTATCTGGCAAGCTGCTTCATCATAATTCCAACCCGAGGTTCGCCATGTCCGAATACCAGATGATCATCAATGGCCAGAAAGTTGCTGGCACCGAACATTTTCCGGTGCTGAACCCGGCCACCGAGGAAGCGGTTGCCCACTGGCCCCGCGCCACCACCGAGCAGGTCAACCAGGCGGTAGCGGCGGCGCGCGCCGCGTTTCCGGCCTGGAGCGCCCGCCCCGACGCCGAACGCGCCCAGCTGGTGCATGCCATCGGCGCCGCCCTGGAGGCGCACGGCGCGGAACTGGCGGCCCTGCTGGTCAGCGAACAGGGCAAGCCGATGGGCGGTTTCGCCGGCCTCGGCGCCCAGTTTGAGGTCGGCGGCACCGTCGCCTGGTGCCACGCCACCGCGGAGCTGGAGCTGCCGGTGGATGTGGTGCAGGACAACGACGAGGCCCGCATCGAGGTGCACCGGCGGCCGCTCGGGGTGGTGGGCTCCATCACCCCCTGGAACTACCCCCTGCTGATTGCCATCTGGCACGCCATGCCGGCACTGCGCAGTGGCAATACGGTGGTGCTCAAGCCCTCGGAGTTCACCCCCCTGACCACCCTGCGCGCGGCAGAAATCATCAACGACATCCTGCCCCCCGGGGTGTTCAACGTGGTGACCGGGGACGGCAGCGTGGGCGCGATCCTCACCAGCCACCCGGATATCAACAAGATCGTGTTCACCGGCTCCACGCCCACCGGCAAGAAGATCATGCAGGGCGCGGCGGGCAACCTCAAGCGCCTGACCCTCGAGCTTGGTGGCAACGACGCCGCCATTGTGTTGCCGGATGTCGATGTGGCGGCGGCGGCCCCCAGGATTTTTACCACCGCGTTGATCAACAACGGCCAGACCTGTGCCGCGCTCAAGCGCCTCTATGTACACGAAGATATCTACGACGAGCTGTGCCAGGCACTGGCGGCGATCGCCGCCGGCGTCAAGACCGGGCCAGGTACTGGCGAGGTCGACTTCGGGCCGGTGCAGAACAAACTCCAGTTCGACAAGGTCTGTGCCATCGCCGCCGATGCGCGGGCCAGCGGTGCCCGCTTCCTCAGTGGTGGCGAGCCCTTGCCGGGGCCCGGTTATTTCTTCCCGGTGACCATTGTTGCCGACATCGCCGAGGACACGCGACTGGTGCAGGAGGAACCCTTTGGCCCGATCCTGCCGGTGCTCAGGTTCTCGGATGTGGAGGATGCCCTGGCCCGCGCCAACAGCAGCAGCAGCGGGCTCGGTGGTTCGGTGTGGTCCGCCGACGTGGCCGCGGCCACCGCCCTGGCGTCGCGTCTGGAGTGTGGCACTGCCTGGGTCAACAACCATGCCATGGTGCAGCCGGATGCGCCCTTTGGCGGCGTGAAGGAATCCGGTATCGGTGTCGAGTTTGGCCGCTACGGGCTCGAGGAATACACCAATATACAGACCCTGCAGATCAGCAAGAGCTGATTTGGCACCCTTGTTGCTGGGCGCTAATG
>JBKDZQ010000704.1:0-3740 GCA_047971325.1 Parahaliea sp. | reverse complement strand
TGGACCTGATGATGGAGGATCTGGCCTACGGCATCTCCAAGCGCCGGGTGACCCTGAGCACCTCCGGCGTGGTGCCGGCCCTGGACAAGCTGGCCAAGGTCAGCGAGGTCTCGCTGGCGGTGTCCCTGCACGCCCCCAACGATGCGCTGCGCAACGAGCTGGTGCCGGTCAACCGCAAGTACCCCATCGCCCGCCTGCTGGAGAGCTGTCGCAACTATATCAATGCCCAGTCCGATACCAAGCGCGTGGTGACCGTGGAGTACACCCTGATCGCCGGGGTCAACGACCAGCCGGAACACGCCCGGGAACTGGCGGTGCTGCTGCGGGACTTTCCCTGCAAGATCAATCTCATTCCCTTCAACCCCTTCCCCCAGTCCGGCTACCGGCGCCCCAGCGGCAATGCGGTGTCGCGGTTCTGGCAAGTGCTGGTGGATGCGGGATATATTGTCACCGTCAGAACCACCCGCGGTGACGATATCGACGCCGCCTGTGGCCAGTTGGTTGGCCAGGTGGTTGATCGCACCCGTCGCAGCGAGCGCTATCGCCATGCGGGTCAGGCTCAGGCGACAGAAGCGGGGTAGCAGCTTTGGCAGGGTTTTCTGGTTTTGCGGTCCGCGCGGTGGCCCACCGTGGCGCGCTGCTGCTGTGCCTGCTGGTACTGACCGGCTGTGTCACCAGCACCCAGGGCGTGTTCACCGACCCGCCGGAGCCGGAAAAGGCACTCAGGCAGCGGGTGGAACTGGCGCGCAAGTACATCGGCGAGGGCAACTGGGAAAACGCCAAGCGCAACCTCAAGCAGGCGGCGGCCATCGACCCCAACAGTGCCGAGGTGCACGAGGCCTTCGCCCTGGTCTACCAAAGTACCGGTGAGGCCGAACTGGCAGAGCAGAACTACAAAAAGGCCATCCGCCTGGACCACACCCTGTCCCGGGCGCGCAACAACTACGCCACCTTTCTCTACGCCCAGCAGCGCTACAGCGAGGCCGAGGAGCAGCTGGAAGCGGTGGTGAAGGACCCTCTGTACAGCGCCCGGCCCCAGGCCTTCGTCAATCTGGGCCTGTGTCGCCTGCAACTGACGGACAAGGGTGGCGCCGAGGAGGCCTTCGAGCGCGCCCTGACCATGGATCGCACCAATGTGGTGGCCCTGCTGGAGGCGGCGGAACTGCGCTTTGCCGCCGGCGATGTCCGCGCCGCCGAGCGCCACTACGGCGTGTATCGCACCGCGGTACGCAAGCAGTCGTCCCGCGGGTTGTGGCTGGGTGTGCGCCTGGCCCAGGCCATCGGGGATCGCAACGCCGAGAGCAGCTATGCGATGGCCCTGCGCAACCTGTACCCGGATTCGCCGGAATACCGGACCTATCGGCGGACCCAGGGTGGTGGCTGAGGAAATGGCATCGCCACCGCAGTCCCCGGGAGCCATGCTGCGCGCCGCGCGCGAGGCCCGGGGGCTGGACCAGGCCGATGTGGCCGAACGCTTGAACTGGATACTGTCCTATGTATCGATAATCGAGCGCGACGATTACGCGGCGCTGCGCCGGCCGAGCTTCGCCGGCGGCTATGTCAGGGCTTACGGCAAACTGCTGGGGCTCAATGGTGAACAACTGATGGCCGCCTACCGGGCGGTGGTGGGGGAAGTAGCGGAACACCGGCCGGCACAGGCGCCGCCGCGCAAACGGCGGGCCCGGGTCGCGCCGATGATTGCCGACCAGCACCTGCTCATGGTGCTGGGTCTACTGATACTGGTGCTGCTGGTACTGATCCTCGGGTGGTGGCGCGGCGACAGCGAAGCCGCGCCCGCTCCAGCGATGACGGTGCTCATGGTGAATTTGCAAACGGATACGGTATGAAAACGACATCCCCCATCAAACGCAGGGTCAGCCGCCAGATCCATGTGGGCAAGGTGGCCGTGGGTGGTGACGCCCCCATCAGTGTACAGAGCATGACCAACACCGAAACCTGCGACGTGGAGGCTACCGTGGCCCAGGTGCAGGCGATTGCCGATGCCGGCGCCGACATCGTGCGCATCTCGGTGCCGAGCATGGACGCCGCCGAGGCCTTCCGGGCGATCCGCCGGCGGGTGGAGGTACCGCTGGTGGCGGACATCCACTTCGACCACAGGATCGCCCTGAAAGTGGCGGAATACGGCGTCGACTGCCTGCGCATCAACCCGGGCAACATCGGCCGCGACGACAAGGTGCGCGAAGTGATCGACAGCGCCCGCGACAAGGGTATCCCCATTCGCATCGGCGTCAACGCCGGCTCCCTGGGCAAGGAACTGCAGCGCAAGTACGGCGAGCCCACCGCCGAGGCGCTGGTGGAATCGGCCCTGCGCCACGTGGACATTCTCGACAAGCACAACTACCACGACTTCAAGGTCAGTGTGAAGGCCTCGGAAGTATTCATGGCGGTGGAAGCCTATCGCCTGCTGGCGCGGCAGATCGAGCAGCCCCTGCACCTGGGCATTACCGAGGCCGGCGGCCTGCGCGGCGGCACGGTGAAGTCGGCGGTGGGCCTGGGCATGCTGCTGATGGACGGCATCGGCGACACCATTCGCATCTCCCTGGCGGCGGACCCGGTAGAGGAAGTGAAGGTGGGCTTCGAGATCCTCAAGAGCCTGAAGCTGCGCGCCAACGGCATCAACTTCATCGCCTGCCCTTCCTGCTCGCGGCAGAACTTCGATGTGATCGGCACCATGAACACCCTGGAACAGCGCCTGGAGGATATCCGCACGCCCATGGATGTGGCGGTGATCGGCTGCATCGTCAATGGCCCCGGCGAGGCACGGGAGGCGGATGTAGGGCTGACCGGCGCCACTCCCAGCAACCTGATCTACGTCGGTGGCGAGCCGGACCACAAGGTCGACAACCGCGACTTTGTCGACCACCTGGAGCAGGTCATCCGCCGGCGCGCCACCGAACTCGAGATCGAGCGCGCCCGCCGGGAACAGGACCTCATTCTGAAAACCAGCGCCTGAACTGGCCATCGATCTGGAGAAACGGTGACAACACTACGCGCCATCCGGGGCATGAACGACATACTCCCGCAGGAAACCCCCTGTTGGCAGTCCCTGGAAGGGACTGTGCGCACGCTGTTGCACGGCTACGGCTACGGCGAGATCCGCCTGCCGGTCGTGGAACATACCGAGCTGTTCAGGCGCTCCATCGGCGAGGTGACGGATATCGTCGAGAAGGAGATGTATACCTTCGACGACCGCAACGGCGAGAGCCTGACCCTGCGCCCGGAGGGTACCGCCGGTTGCGCGCGCGCGGTGATCCAGCAGGGCCTGCTGTCGACACCACAACGCCTGTGGTACAGCGGCCCCATGTTCCGCTACGAGCGCCCACAGAAAGGGCGCCAGCGCCAGTTTCACCAGGTCGGGGTGGAAACCTTCGGCATTGACACGCCGGATATCGACGCCGAGCTGATCCTGCTGTCGGCGCGCCTGTGGCGCCAGCTCGGCGTGGCCGCCGACATCAGCCTGGAGCTCAACTCCATCGGCAGTACCGCCGCACGCCAGGCCTTCCGGGCAGCGCTGGTGGACTACCTGCGGGCCCGCCGCGCACAACTGGACGAAGACAGCCAGCGCCGGCTGGACAGCAATCCCCTGCGCATCCTGGACTCGAAAAATCCGGACACCCAGGCCTTGCTGGATGGCGCCCCCTCACTGGCGGACTTCCTCGACGGGGAGGCCCGCACCGACTTCACGCGCCTGTGCGAGCTGCTGGACGCCGCCGGCCAGC
>JBKDZQ010000703.1:0-3162 GCA_047971325.1 Parahaliea sp. | reverse complement strand
TAGTGTTCATTGCCGATGACCAGCGGGTCAAGCTGGCGGGAGGTGGAGTCCAAGGGGTCCACAGCCGGGTAGATACCCTTCGCGGCGATATCGCGCGACAGTACCACGGTGGAGTCCAGGTGGGCGAAGGTGGTGGCCGGGGACGGGTCGGTCAGGTCGTCCGCCGGTACATAGACCGCCTGGATGGAGGTAATGGAACCCACTTTGGTGGAGGTGATACGCTCCTGCAGCACACCCATTTCCTCGGCCAGGGTCGGCTGGTAGCCCACCGCGGAGGGCATCCGGCCCAGCAGTGCCGATACCTCGGTACCGGCCAGGGTGTAGCGGTAGATGTTGTCCACGAACAGCAGCACGTCGCGGCCTTCGTCACGGAACTTCTCGGCCATGGTCAGGCCGGTCAGCGCCACCCGCAGGCGGTTGCCCGGCGGCTCGTTCATCTGACCGTAGACCATCGCCACCTTGGAGTTGCCGAGGTTTTCCACGTCGACAACCTTGGACTCCTGCATTTCGTAGTAGAAGTCGTTACCCTCACGGGTCCGCTCACCGACCCCGGCGAATACCGACAATCCACTATGCTCAGTGGCGATATTGTTGATCAGCTCCATCATGTTCACGGTCTTGCCCACGCCGGCGCCGCCGAACAGGCCGACTTTACCACCCTTGGCGAAGGGGCAGACCAGGTCGATCACCTTGATACCGGTTTCCAGCAGTTCCTCGGAAGCGGCCAGCTCTTCATAGGTGGGGGCCTTGCGGTGAATGGAGGCGCGCTCCTTTTCACCGATGGGGCCGCGCTCGTCGATGGGGTTGCCCAGCACGTCCATGATGCGGCCGAGGGTTTCGGTGCCCACCGGCACGGCGATCGGCGCGCCGGTGTTGGTCACCGCGAGGCCGCGGGACAGGCCCTCGGAGGAGCCCATGGCAATGGCGCGGACCACACCGTCACCCAGCTGCTGCTGCACTTCCAGGGTCAGGCCCTTTTCGGTCACCGTCAGTGCATCGTAAACCTGCGGCACGGCATCGCGCGGAAATTCAACATCGATCACCGCGCCGATAATTTGTACGACTCGTCCGCTGCTCATGTTCGGATCCTCACTTTCAAATCAGATTCTGTGCGGCCCGGGCCTGTTGCCCGCGGCCAAAATGGTTTGCGGCCCTAGCTGATGGCCGCGGCGCCGCCGACGATCTCGGACAGCTCCTGGGTAATCGCCGCCTGGCGCGCCTTGTTGTAGATGAGCTGCAGGTCATCGATCAGCTCGCCGGCATTGTCGGTGGCGTTTTTCATCGCCAGCATCCGCGCAGCCTGTTCACAGGCGCCGTTTTCCACCACCGCCTGGTACACCTGGGACTCGATATAGCGGGTCAGCAGGCCCTCCAGCAGTTCCTTCGCGTCGGGCTCGTAGATGTAGTCCCAGTGGTGGGCCATCTCCTTGGACTCTTCCGCCACCAGCGGCAGCAACTGCTCCACACTGGGGCTCTGGGTCATGGTGTTGACGAATTCGTTGCTCACCAGAAACAGGCGGTCGATACTGCCGTTCTCATAGGCGTCGAGCATGGTCTTCACACTGCCAATCAGATCGGACAGGGAGGGCTCCTCGCCAATATCGCGCACCGCCGCGGTGACATTGCCACCGTAGCTGTTGAAAAAGGCCGCCGCCTTGGCGCCAATCAGGCACAGGTCGACGCCAATGCCCTGGTCGGCCCAATGCTTCATGGCGCGCACGGTCGCCTTGAACAGGTTGATGTTCAGGCCACCGCAAAGTCCGCGGTCGGTGGATACCACGATGAAGCCAACGCGTTTCACCTCGCGCTCCACCATGTACATGTGGCGGTATTCGGGTGCTGCGTTGGCTATGTGGCCGACCACGGCGCGCATGCGCCGGGCGTAGGGCTTGCCCAGTTCCATGCGGTCCTGGGCCTTGCGCATCTTGCTCGCCGCCACCATTTCCATGGCGGAGGTGATCTTCTGCGTGCTCCGGATGCTGGAGATCTTGGTGCGAATTTCTTTTCCGACTGCCATTTGAGCTGCCTCGGCCGTTACCAGGTCTGGGTGGCTTTGAACTTCTCAAGAGCCGCCTTGAAGGTAGCTTCGACCTCGTTGTCGTACTTGCCGGTGGCGACGATGCTGTTCATCAGCTCGCCGTGTTCCGCGTGCAGGTAAGACAGCAGGGCGCTTTCGAAATCGCCTATCTTGACCACTTCCACATCGTTCAGATAACCCTCGTTCGCGGCGTAGAGCATGATGCCCATTTCCACCACGCTCTTGGGCGAGTACTGCTTCTGTTTCATCAGCTCGGTCACACGCTCACCATGGTCCAGCTGGGCCTTGGTGGCGTCGTCGAGGTCGGAGGCAAACTGGGAGAAAGCCGCCAGTTCGCGGTACTGGGCCAGCGCGGTACGGATACCCCCGGACAGCTTCTTCATGATCTTGGTCTGGGCAGCACCACCGACCCGGGAAACCGAGATACCGGCGTTCATCGCCGGGCGAATACCGGCGTTGAACATATCGGCTTCCAGGAAGATCTGGCCATCGGTGATGGAGATCACGTTGGTGGGTACGAAGGCAGACACGTCACCGGCCTGGGTCTCGATCACCGGCAGGGCGGTGAGGGAGCCGGTCTGGCCCTTCACTTCGCCGTTGGTGAATTTCTCGACGTAGTCGGCATTGACCCGGGCGGCACGCTCCAGCAGGCGGGAGTGCAGGTAAAACACGTCACCGGGATAAGCTTCGCGGCCCGGCGGACGGCGCAGCAACAGGGAGATCTGGCGGTAGGCCCAGGCCTGCTTGGTGAGGTCGTCGTAGATGATGCGGGCATCTTCACCGCGATCGCGGTAGTACTCGCCCATCGAGCAACCGGCGAAGGGCGCCAGGAACTGCATGGCGGCCGGATCGGAGGCGGTGGCGGCCACCACGATGGTGTGCTCCATGGCGCCGTGTTCCTCCAGCTTGCGCACCACCGAGGCAACCGAGGAGTCCTTCTGGCCAACAGACACGTAGATACACTTAATGCCGGTACCCTTCTGGTTGATGATCGCGTCCACGGCGATGGCGGTCTTGCCCACCTGGCGGTCGCCGATGATAAACTCGCGCTGGCCGCGGCCGATCGGCACCATGGCATCAATGGCCTTGAGGCCGATCTGTACCGGCTGGTCGACCGACTGACG